>JAFGJR010000064.1 GCA_016928975.1 Sedimentisphaerales bacterium
GCCGTCCGTGCGGATGATCCAGGTCCGGTCCATGAGCTGCCAGGTCCCTTCGTGGCAGAAGAGCATCTGGTGCGGATCGGTCGGCGAGAACTGTACATGATTGAGCCAGGCGTGGCTCTGGTTGAACTTCTTCACTTCTCCGCTCTTGAGATCGAGCGTCACCAGCTCCATATCACGATGGGTGTTGGGAGTCCCGAAACCGGGCCGCTGGCTGCTTCGCGGCGGCGTGCGCCAGTCCTCGGGCGCCGCCGGCGTCGTGGGGGCAGTGGCGTCACGCACGATGCGCGGACCGCCGAATCCTTGGGGGCGCTGCCGGTCGAACGTGCCGCCCACGAGCGTCTCGTCGCAATTGATGTTGGCGATCGCCAGGCCGCGCGGGATATCGACGATCTTCTTGTCCTCCTTGGTGTTTGGATCGACGGCGCAGAGCACCGCACCTTGTTCGCCTCTGGACATGTAGTAGGCCAGACCCGTCTTGCGGCCGACGCAGAGCAGCCAGGTCCGGCCTGCACGGATCTGTTCGACCTCATGGGTTTGCAGGTCCACCGTGTAAAGCCCCGTCGGGGAAGTGAAGACCAGCTTTCGGCCGTCCGGGGTGAACTCATTCTGATGGAAGTAGGAGCTTTGGCTTCCTGGTTCACGTGACAGCCGGACGACGCGGTGCCCCGTGTTCGGGTCGATCCAATCGCTCGCCGGCTCGCTCTGGGCATTGACGTGGAGGCTCGGAATCGCGAACGTCGCGATCAGGAAGATTCCATTCCAGGTGTGCATCGTTGTTCGTCCTTTTTTTTTGATGTCGAGGGTCTATTCTGCATCCTTGAAGCCGGGGGAGCCGCCTGGGTCCGTGCTGGGGCGCCAGACACTCCGTTGACCGAGAGTGTCAGGGTCGGTGGCCGCCGGGTCTCTGAGCGTCAGGGAGAAGCCGTCCCCGTCTGTGACGGCGTACCAGTCGTCCTCAAAACGGAAGCTGTGAATGATTTGGCCGGCGGCATCCTGTAGCTCGATTCTCTCGCCTGAGTTGCTGAGGTTTCCGTTGTACACGCCGGCGATTGGCAGACCGGGCCCGTACGCGGCCTCAAAGGCAGCGACATCTTCGACGACAAGGACATGTTCGGCCGGTGCCAGCTCGACGCTCGGGAACGTGAACTCCACGCCGTTGGTGAACGCGACGAGGTTCAGATTGATGGTCTGGCCGCCGATGTTGGTCAGCTCGACGAACTCGGTGTTCGGGTCGAGCGGGTGATACATGATCTCGCTGATCCGCAGGCTCTCGGCCACCGGCCCGACCGCCACGACCGTCTGCGCCAGCCCGCTCCAGGGGCTGTAGGCGTTGTTGGATACCAGCACGCGGGCCTTGATCCGGCAGCTCTGCGTGATCGGGAATGGCGCCGAGTACTGATGAATGTCGCCGGAATCGTTGCTGTCGACGATGGATGTGCTGCGGCCGGCGACCAACTCGGCACTGAAAAGCAGGTCCGAGCTTGTCGTCGATGAGTTCAGGCCGTGAATGGCGAGCATGTTCTGGCCTTCTCGCAGGAGGCCCACCTGAGCGGAGACATCGAAATCCTCGAAGATGACCGCAGCCCCATCGTCGTGATTGCTGCTCGCGGCGGAATTCCACGCCGGTGTGCCGTTGAACAGCGCCCGCTGAATCTCGACATCGTTGAGGTAGGCGATGAATCCGTCGTCGTAGCGCATCCGCAGGGTCATGAAGTTGAACGTGCCGGGTTCCGCCGGGACGGTGAACGGGATGCGGATATAGCAGCTCGTATTGCGGTTGTACATCTGGTCGCCCAGGTCGATGCCGAAGTATTGCTGATAGCCACTCTGCCGTTCGTAGCCGACGCCGCCGGTCCCGCTGATCCAGGCGGAGTCATCGAAGGCGGAGCCGCCTCGCCAGGCGTCGTCGATGGGCGCGGCGGGCACGATCGCTCGCTTGGGCGCGTCCTCGGCGACGAGCGTGGTGGACTCGCGGGTGATCGTGACGGTGCTGGACGGACGTGGGTCGGAGCCGTCGAGCGTGTAGAAGAGTGTTCCGCTCGGATAGGAGCTGGCCAGACTCACGACCGCGCCGACCGGGACGTGTCCGCCGGCGGGCAGAATCTGCGGCGGCGTGACGAACTGACCATCGACCCATGTGCATCGCGTTTCGAGCCACTGCTTGAGATGGTCGATCTCGCCCTGAAAGCTGCCGAATCGCGGACCCTGGCCGGGCCACTTCTGCTGATTGCGGACCTGCGCCTCGCGGATCTCATTGGCCATCGCATCGATCGTGGCGTTGAGATTGGCGGTGCTGAACGCGCCCTCGCGCAGTGCGTACCATCGGTCGATGTACTTCTGCCAGAAATTGGCGTCTTCAAAGAGCCGGTTCCACCAGACGTACCTGTGGTAGTCGGTTCCGTCCCCGGTGCCGTGCCAGCTCTGGGCGTTGTTGTCACGGCCGTCGGTGGAATCCAGCGCGCGGTCGAAGTCCCAGACCGGTCCGATCCCGAGCCGGCCGCCGCGGGGTTTGTAGAAGTACGTGCTCAGCCGGAGCGCATCCACGTTCATCGCGAGCATGTTGAGCAGGTTGTGATCGATGAAGCAGTCCACGTCGATGTACCTGGCGTAGCCGTCCCGGGGGTCGGCGAAGTTGGGACCGTAGAGAGCATCCTCGAACGTGTCCAGATAGCCCTTGATCCAGTTGGACTGGGCGGTCGTGATCTCCACCTCCTTTGGATCCACGTAACAGAATATCCCGTCTCCGTAGGTGGGATTGCCTCGAGCGGTGCGAAAGCCTCTGTCCCCCGGATCGACCTGATCGTTCTTGAGCATGTATCCGCCGCTGATCCTGGGTTCGGTGCTGTCCCACGGATCGAGCTTCTCGACGTTGACGCGCTCCGGGCCCCGTTTGATCTTCTCCATGAAGATATAGAGACCGACGTAGTCACTGGCCGAAACGGTGTCGTTGTCCACATTGACGTACATTTCGACAAACCGCGTTCGGACCCCGTATCGGCCCATCTGGTTGCTCAGGTCATAGACGAAGGCGTTGTTGATCAGGGCTCGGTCGTAGGTGTAGGGAGCGTACAGGACCCAGTCGGAGTCGGCCGGCATGCCGAGAATGGCGGCGTCCTTGTCCCGGTTGTTCTCGTCCCACACCTCCATCGCGTATTGGGGCTTGGCTTGTGACCCGGTGCTCCTGCCTCGTTTCTTGACCCCAGCACGCCCAGCGAAATCCGGCGGATCGGAGATCTTCGCGCGGCCCTGCTCGCCCGTGTCGATGACGACGGAAGAAGCGCGTGAAAAGGTGGTGCTGATGCCCTGGCGGCTCGTGTCGACGATGACAATCGGCAGGTTGGAGCTGAAGTTCAGGACATCATTGGCCAGGGCTATGTACGTGCGGCTGACCACGGCGCTGGGGGCCTTGCCGGGCTCGTAGGCGCGTGCGAGCACCTCCCTCGTGCCGGCGATAGGGATCGGGCCGTCGTACATGGGCCACGCCGTCGTGGGGATCTGGCCATCCAGACTCCAATGGATCTCGGCCTGGGGATTTGGCGAGATCAGCTCGAGAAGGAAATAGCCGTAGAAAGTGCCCGCCGCGCGTGAGAAGACCGGCTCATCGGATACACTCGGGTACCCGGGGCTGTTGGCCCGGCCCGGGGATTGCGCGGTGAAGTACTGCTCCTGGTCGCCGTAGAGGCCGTAGGAGAGGTCGTCTCGCTGCGGAGGAAAGCCGTAGGCGTCGCGCCCGCCCGCATATGAGGCATACTCATGGGCGATCTGCGGGCCCGGGGCAACCAGAGCCAGATACTCACCCTCCGCATCCAGAGTGAAATTCGTGTGGTAGTATCCCCTCTGGTCCCGGTACGGCCAGTTCTCCGGGTGATCTTCCTGTTCAATCCCGGAGGCGAAAACGACCAGGAAGGCGCCTGCCGGAATCTGGATGGCCGGCATCGCCCATTTCGTCAGGTTGTCGATGTCGTCCGTCAGGTGCCAGCCGCTGAGATTGGCCGGCTTCGCTCCCAGGTTGTGGATCTCGATCCAGTCCGGGTACACGGCCTTTCCTTCAACGGTCGTGGAGAAGCCGGCTTCATTCAGGGCCTGGAACTCGCTGATCACCAGCAACGCGTCCTCGGATCCCGTGCCGGGCTCGCCGGGATTCCCGTCGGGAGGCGGCACGGCGGCCACGCTACCCAGAAACTCCACCTCCGCGATCTGCATGCTGTTGGCGCTGGCGGCGTCCCGCACGCGAGGGAACAAGAGCTGATAATGCGAATAGGCTTGCGTGTTCGCGAAGGTAATCGGGGTCGTGGTCTTCGTCAGGCGCGGCCAGCTTGTCGCCCCGGCAAAACCCTCGATCTCGCCACTGACAATCGCGGTGTAGGGTCCATCGACACTCATGTTGGAGCCGGCCAGCTCGAAGGCGATCGGGTCCCGCTCCGGCGCATCATTGGCGGTAGTGAACGTCAGGCCGGTGACGACGGTGGGTCCGATGGACGGAGTCACCTGGAAACCGGCAGGCTGGGATGCGCCTTTGAAATGCAGGAACTTCGTATTGGTGCCGTCGTCGATCGCAAGGGGAGGGGCCTCATTGCCGGGCCAGTCGCCGTCATTCGGGACCCCCTGCACGAAATCCACCGGGGAAGTGATATCTATCTGTGTGGCCGCTTGCCCCACCCACAGAACCGCTGTCAACAACAATGATCCAAGCACTCTTCATCCGTCCTCTCTGAGGGTCACCACTGGCGCAGACGGCCCATCCGCCGGCCTGCACATTCCGCAATCGGCGGAGAAGGCCCACTGTCATCATTATAACTGTCACGCCCCCTCAGGTCAACACGCCGCCCACCCGTTGTCACAGGAGATCACACGACACAACGCCCCCCGCGCATGCAACCCGTAGCGGTCTGGCCATACCCCCAGCATAGTCACTCCGCAGATCAGGAGCATGCCAGACTAATCAAGCTCCGACCCCTGACTGACCCATGCCGATTTCCAGACCGGTACACCTGTGCCCAAATGGGCGGGGGAGCAGAAATGTTTGGGAATAGGACTCGACCTATCTGGTAGAGTCCCTCGTGGATCGTCGTGGAACGCTGTGGTTCCTGGCAGGCGACTACAGCACATCTCCACCCAGGGGGCGAAACCTTTTGAGGAAGGAGTACGGAAATGGGTACCCTAACCACTCATCTGCGGGCTCTGCCGCTTTCGTTTTTGGGAGCCATGGTTGTGTGGGCAATGGCGGCCGAGGCGCGGGCCGCCGTGACCGAAGACCAGATGGACCACCTGGTGGCGCAAACGGTTAAGGCCGACTGCCCCGGCTGCGCCGTCCTGGTGATCGACGACGGCAAAATCGTGTTTCGGCGTGCCTATGGGGTCGCCAACGTGGACACCGGCGCTCCCATCACCACCGCCACGGCCTTCATGATCGAGTCCGTCACCAAGCAATTCACGGCGGCGTGCATTGCCCTGCTCGTGGAGAAAGGCCAAATCGCGCTGGACGACGACATCCGCAAGTACGTGCCGGAGATGCCGCAGTGTGAGTGGCCGATCAAGATACGACATCTGATTCACCACACCAGCGGCATCCGCGATTTCACGCGGCTGGCCGTCCTGAAAGGGGTCCACCTGGAGGCAGCCTGCTCGGAGCGGGAGCTTCTGCAACTGATTGCGCGGCAGAAGCAACTGTGCTTCCCTCCGGGCCAGACGCATCATTACTGCAATTCCGGGTACTTTCTGCTGGGCCTCATCGTCAAACGGGTGACGGGCCTGTCCGTCGGCGCGTATGCCGAGCGCGAGATCTTCGCCCCGCTCGGCATGACCCACACCGCGTACCACTACGATCCCGCGCGCACCGGCGAGAACCTGGCGGTCCCCCATGTTTCCGACGGCGCGGGGAAGTACCGCCGCTGGGACCTCGTGCGGGACACCAACGATTTCGGCTTTGGAGGCATCTACACGACCGTCGAGGACCTGTATCGATGGGACCAGAGCTTCTTCCAGAACAAGATCGGCGGCGCGGATTTCCATACCCTCATGCTGACCCGCGGCACGACCAACAGCGGCCAAACGCTCGACTACGCGTTTGGCCTGAGAGTCTGCGACCACAAGGGGTTGGCGACGGTGAGCCATGGGGGCGGGTCGCCGGGCTACAATGCCTTCATCCTGCGTTTCCCGGAGCGGAAGTTCAGCGTGATCTGCCTGGCCAACTATCCGACGAACACGGGCCGGCTCTGCTACGAGATGGCGGACCTATACCTGAATCTTCCACAGGACAAGACCGAAGCGGCGCACGAGCCGGACCCCCCGGTGGCGGACGTCGACCCGGCCGTATACGCCCGCTACGAAGGGGTCTACCGGATGCATGACGTGATCACGTTCATCATCTCCACCAGCGACAAGCGGTTGTTCCTCCAGCAGATCGGCGCCCCGCCCGTCGAGATGTTTCCGAAATCCGCGACGGTGTACTTCCTGAAACACTTCAATCTGGAGGTATCGTTCTCGACGGACGAAAGCGGAACCGCCTCCGAAATCGTTCTGCGTCAGAACGGGAATCAGGGTTCCGCTCGTCGCTTGGACCGGCGGCCGCTGCGCGCCGATCAGCTTCCGGAATACGAAGGCCGATACTACAGCGATGAGTTGGACGTAACCTACGGCGTGCACGTGAAAGGCGACCAGTTGTGCCTCCAGGCGCCGCGGCTGCCCGACATCTTCCAAATCAATTTCCGCGATCCCGACGGGGAGAACGGCTTGAAACACATCGTGGGCGACGAGTTCATGAGGCCTTACGGCACAATTGAGTTCGCTCGTGATGACAGCGGGAAGGTCACAGGATTCAGCGTCAATGCAGGCGATCTGAGAGATCTGGGATTCCGCAGGCTATAGCGGAGTCGTTCGCCGGGATCAGGCGGCATCGGCAGGATGTAATCGTGTACGTCAAGGTCAAGACCAGTACCGGAGAGGTGCTCATCATGAAGAATCTCACTTTGTTGACGCTGGGGGCAATCCTGGTCCTTGGAGCCGTGGCGCACGCAGCAGGGGAAAAGGTGGTCAGCCTGTATGACGGGCTTGCACCCGGATCGGAAGACTGGAAGCACACCGAGCAGCAAGTCAAAACCGCCCCAGGGACGCCGCGAATGATCTTCAACGTGGCCAAGCCAACGCTGACGGTCTTTGAGCCCCAGGCAGGGGCCGCCAACGGCACGGCCGTGGTGATTTGCCCTGGAGGCGCCTTCTGCATGCTCGCCATCGATCACGAGGGATATGATGTGGCGCGCTATCTGACTACCAAGGGAGTGACGTGTTTTGTCCTGAAATACCGGCTCCTGCAATGCGAGACCGAGAACCCAATGCGCGAAGCGGGGTCGGGCGGCAACTTCGTGGAGAAGGTCGCTCCCATCATCAAACTGGCGCTGGCCGATGCGTTGGCCGCGATGGCGCACGTCCGTACCCACGCCAAGGACTATGGAGTCGACCCGGACCGGATCGGCATCATGGGCTTTTCAGCCGGCGGCGCGGTAGCCGCCTCGGTGGCTTACAACTACACGGCCCAGACTCGGCCCGCTTTCGTCGCTTTCGTATACGGAGCTCACGACTTGGCGATCAAGGGCGACGGGGTTCGTGGCGATGCACCGCCTTTGTTCGTGGCGGCCGCGACCGACGATCAGTTCGGCGTCGCGCCCCAGAGCGTGGCGATCTACCAGGCCTGGGTGGCCGCCAAGAAACCCGCTGAGCTGCACCTGTATGCGAAAGGCGGACACGGTTTTGGCATGAATAAGCAGAATCTCCCCTGCGACACGTGGGCCGACCGGTTCGCCGATTGCCTCCAAATGCAGGGTCTGTTGAAAAAATAATCCCGTGTGGTTCCAGTTGTGCCTGTCAACCGGCGACGATAAGAACGGGGGGCATCGAAAACAAGAGGCGTACACGACGATCTGCGGGATCATGTGCCGGACTCCGCTCCAGGGGACTGAGGCCATAGGACCTCGTTAAGGTGAATGGAGTCGGTTCGTATGTAGTTTGCCGGTGCCCCGGAAGGGTGACGCCGAATAGATGCTTGGGATTCCCGCGAAAGGACCCCGCGACCGCCCCTTGGGCAGGCTCAGGACAGGCTTGACAACGCCTTGCTCATAGATGTCCCCGGAATTCCCCCTATGGGGCGACTTCATCGTCGAGTCTCTTCTCGACCTTAGCATATTCGACACGATAGGCGGCGTACCGTGATTCGACGGTTTCTCCAGGTCGGCTTTGACGTGACTTCTTTTCCTCCATCCGTCGGGCAATTTCCGATTCCAGAAAGAACATGTTGTTGACGACAGCCAAATGATGGGCGAATTCTGGTCGTCGTGGTCTCCCGTCCATTCGTTTGGCCGTTGACAGGTTCTCGCATAAGTTGCGTACGGGAGCCGTGTCGAATGACGTTACGTCGACCTCATGGGCAAACGCATTGCGAATCTTGTTGAGGGAATCGAGGTCCTTCTCAACCGGCTTGGGAATGAGCCCCAGAGCATACACCAATCTTCGTTTGATACTGAAGGATTGCAGAGCTTGACCATCACTCATCAGTTTTGTGACGATCCCGTCGTCAATCATTACGCTTCGCAGGAGCTGTTCCAGGTAACTGTCGAACATGGATATGGCGACGATCCCCTCAACTCGCTCTTCAGCCTGCATTGCCTTGGCAAGTTGCTTCCGGGTGTTGTCCCACTCCTCCCGACTTATCTGCAAGGGCGGCAAATCAGACCTATGCTTTCGCGGGATAAGTTCGTCAGCCATGTGTGAGCCTCCAACACAGAAGTCCGTATGCGTCACAGCATTGTCCCACGGCGGGCCGACACACGCAAGCTCTCTTTTCCTCACAGACCGACCCGTGGGTTGAGGGTCACACCGACACATTTTGACTCCGCTGAAAAACCCTGGTTTGCGGAGCTTGGGTGCGGATCGTCCAGAGTACATGCGGGGGGCGCGAGTGGGTCACGGCTTCATTGTTCATTATCGACGTTGACGGCCGAGCTGTTGTCAGACGTTGTGGATGGTGAAGGCGGAGCCGCTGTGCGGGCCAGTTCGATCGTTTCATGCACCCAGCCTCCGAAGCCAGGTTTCTCCCGACTCCTCTGCGATGGTGTACTTGGTCATTCGTCAGCCGGAAGGGGTTAGTCCTCCGGGTGCAGTGGCTTGCTCTTAGATGTCCCCGGAAAGCCGCCTATGCGGACTGCGCAGAAAGAGGGCTGCGAGCGATGCACGCAGCCCTTTGGTCTTCCTACAAGGTCGGCACGTGAGATGCCTCTGATTCACATCTCTTATCAGGGGTCAATCACGGGATTGGTGCCCGCAGGAGTCTTGTCACTCCGTCTGCGGTCCAGATGTTGACAAAGTTCCCGAGCCCTTCGTCTTCTTCCTCCAGGTCGGCGACATTAACGTGGCATCCGCCGTTCCCGACCTTGTTGGTTGTGAGTGTCCCAATCACGTTGCCGCCAGATTTCACAACATATGTGTACTTGGGGGCTCCGTCGCGGAGCTGAATCTCGATCGTTGCACCTATCGCTCCGTCGGGGGTCATGTTGACCACCGCAAAGCCATTGGCATTCGCGTGGATTCCATCCTCTGCGGTTGCCAAATCGCTCGTGGGAACGAGGGGGTTCTTCTCAGCGCCGGCGTAGACAGCAAGCGAGCAGACGAGACCCAAGCCAATTGCAGTCAGGACAATCGTTGCCTTCTTCATAGTTTGCCTCCTTTCAAATTGAGTCGTTCTCGGTTTTGCGAGGGACCTCGTGAATCACAACATGTGAGTTCGCGAGGGCGCCGCCGGCAGCCTCTGACGGGCGGACCTCCTTTCCGGACCGGCGGAGCTTATGAAATCTTGCAGATGAAATGCGACTACCCTGCAAAGCAGGCACTTGCCTGCCTCGGCGCGGGCCAGACCTCTTGCTTGACGCCAGCCTCCCGGGATAACTTCCCTCTCGCCTTGCGGGCAGACGGTACCTGACCACGAAGCACCCATCCTGCCCCACGTTCTGCCGATGACGTAGAACATCGCGGCAATCCTTTGCCCCCAGCCTGGTTGCCCGGCGGCTGACCCACAGGACTCCCATGATCCTGCACGTCTCAATCAGCGATCATCAGCGCCGGTACTCGCCGTACTCTTTGCTCGCGAGAACCTGTCAACCACCATTTCCCCATTTGACGTCGCCCGGCTACATCGCCGCGCGAGTTGGCGTCATTATACCAGCGTCCCCCGCTGCGCCTACCCCATTTTCAGGGTCTTCGCCTCTTTCCGGGTGGACACGGGACGCTTGCCTGACCTGAGCGTCCCTGGAATTCGCCGCTATTTTTCCGTAAGGCGTAGTTTCCAAGTACCCGAGCGACCTCCCAGGAGCTTGAAAGTCTCTGTGTGATCGCATGAAAGGGCATAATGGTGACCTTTTTGGAACACTCGGGTAATATACTGTGATGCCGGGGAATACCTGTTCCCCGACTTATAGTCGGCACCTATGGTGTAGGTCCCCGCCGGTAGTTGGCATACGACCTGGGATAGACGCATGCCGCCAGGCACATGGTGGATCGCATACCATCCTGCCCGTTGTCCTTGAAAGACCACTTTCTCATCACTCGATTTAATCAACGTGATTATTATTTCCTCAGAGGCGGATATAGTCGCCACGTCATCGGATGGCCATCCAGGCGGTTCCAACGATACAACGCGTGCCGCGTACGGAAACTGAGAATACACCATGAATTTAGCACGGTATCGATCCCCATAAGTCGTTAATTCTGCCTGGGGAGACAACCGAATGGGTCCCGGTACGGGGCCAGACTTTACTCCACACCCGGACACCATGGCTGTCAGGATGATGCAGACAATGGCAACTAATCGAGGTGCATGTGTTCTCATGTTATCACCTTTTTCCTTGCCCCGACATTCCCCGTATGATGAATTTGTCCCGCTTGTCACGGGAATTCGACCTGCGGCCGGACAACAGAGAACGACTCTACGCCACGGCCTCCTGCTTGTCAACGGTCTTACCCAGCGAGCTGATCAGCGAGGGGAGGCCGGGGCTCAGAGCTTGATTAGTGATTAGCGGCGCGGCGGAATCGGATTCGAGTGTGCCCCTTCCTCTGCTCTACCGGTTCTGCTTCAGGGACAGTGAGCGAAATTGATCTTTTCTTAGTCCTTGCGGGACAGGGATTTGTAGGAAATCGCAGAAGATGTGCGTTATTTGATTGACAAACATGTTGGCCGAGTTAGAATGGACAGGATGTCGCCGGGAGCGACCGGGTAGCAGCGGCAAGCTCCGAAGACTCCGCTTGCCGCTGCCACCCGACGGTTAAGACGAGACCAGGAGTCGATATCAAACATCTCACATCAACCATCTTCCATTTGGAGGGTCATCTCATGACCACAGAAGCACAAATCACCGCCAATCGGATCAATGCGCAGAAGTCTACCGGGCCGCGCACGGCCGAGGGCAAGGCTATCGTCGCACAGAACGCCATCAAGCATGGGTTATTGTCCCGACGGGCGGTCATCAAGGACGAAGACCCGGCCGAGTTCGAGGGGTATCGGGCCGCGATGATCGAGAGCCTGCGGCCGCGGGATGCGGCGGAAGAGTCGGTGGTCCAGCGGATCGTCAATTTGTCCTGGCGGCTCAAGCGGGCGGAGCGCATGCAGGATGAGGCGCTCAACTTTCTGCTGGAGGCCGATGCCAGGGAGTGCCAGACGCGGCATCTGCGAGCCAGTGGCGATCCGTCCGGGGCGGACGAACTGACCTTTGGGCGAGTCATCGCCCGGGAGTTCTCCAGCGGCCGGACGCTCGAGAAGCTGATGACCTACGAGCGGTGGATCGAGAACAGCCTGTATCGCAGCTTCAAC
>JAFGJR010000065.1 GCA_016928975.1 Sedimentisphaerales bacterium
AACATCTTGATACGCAGTATGTTATGAGGGCTTTCTCGTTCGACGGACTTTTTGGTTGCGGCCGAGCGCAGCGAGGCCGCGACGGGACCTCTGTGACCTCTGTGGCAAAAGAATTCATGACGGTCAGTCCTTCTTATTCGATTCCTCGTTCGCCAGAGATTGCTCACGAACGCCGTGATAAGTCGTCACCGTATACTCGAACGCTCGCTTGCTTCGCGGCTCGACAGTCAGCCGAAAGCGAGCGTGGCTCATATCGTGCTTTTCGTAGGATACTCCTTCGCCATCAAGCTTCAACGTCCAGTACGCTGTCTCGAAGCCGCGAGTGATTTCGATATCCACCGGCAGCGTACGTGCATTGGTGAGCTCGATCTTCCACGTCCGCACCTCGTCCCGGCCACTAACGTTGCCGTTGTGATCGAAGACATGGTTCTCCGTCCGCTCCTCCATGAGGACCGGCTTCACCTCGACCAGCCGGGCGGGACCAAGGTTCAACTCGACCTCCTCGCCGACCGGGATGTACTTCACCTCCGTGCCACCGACGTAGGACAGATGTCCCTGCTCATCCGCCCTGCCGTAGATGCGAACCATTCCATCCGGCAACGGCGTCCCGCCAAGCTTGTGCTCCTCATCATTGGCAAAGGATACGTATTGAATCGTCTGGGTCCCCCACCGCTGCTCGTCATACTTGTACAACGCCTTGACCGGAATCCCATCCGCCTCGAACGACAGGAGTCTCTTACCCCACTTGTCCAGAATCGTCTCGGTCCCTTCAATCGTGTAAAGGAAGTACTCGCTGAGCCCCTCCTTGACGACGTCCTTACGCTGAGGGAGTTTCTTCAGCGTCGGTTGGATTTCGGCTGTGATCATCTCTCGTTCTTCGTCGGAAAATGATCGGACACCATCTATCGTCACCTTCGCAGCCGGCTCACTGGGGCATCCGTAAGGATATCTACGACGTGCCAGGCTGTTGACTTGGTCGAGCACATGGACGCGACCGACGAGGAGACGGGTTTGAGCGTCTTCGTAGTCCTCGCCGCTGCTGTTGTTGACACGGACGTATGCCTCCAGGTGCATCGTCGTTTCATCTTGCGACAGCGTGCCCATGTAGAAGGCCCGCCAGGACAGGCCGCTGGTGAAGTACGTCAGCTCGAACGGCACCTGGCCGCTCACCTCGGAATGGATCAACCAGCGACCGAGCTCCCGCAGCCTCGGCGGGAAGACCAATTGCTGGACCTGTACTCGGCCCTTGTGCTCCAGAGGCTCCAGGGTCAGCGAGGTCGGGTCGATCAGTGTGTTGGCCCACATGAATTGCAGCCAATTCCAGCCCTGTTTCAAGGTCAAGTTACGGCGTTCCCGCACTAACGTCAGGTCGGCCCCGTTGTAGATCGTCAGTTGCACGTTCTCGCGTCGAGGCAGGACGACCAGCTCGATGGCACTGGCCGGCGCGAACGGCGGCGGCTCCTGTGCCGTGTCCAGCGCGCTTGTAGCGGCGTTTGGTGGAGACGCAAGATATTGCGTCTCTACAGGTGCCCTTGCGGGCACGCTATGAACAGGGCCTTTGGCCTTGGCGCCGCGACCCGCCGCGGCAAGTGCATCGGTAGGGGCGGGTTCCAAACCCGCCCTTTCGGGCTCCAGCGGGACGAGCCCCACCCTACGGGCGTCGGACGTGACGCTTCGCTCTGCCGTCTGTGCCGGGGCTTCCTCCAACTTCGATGTTATCGCGGTCAGGATTCCCTTCGGTTCTCCTTGCGGGCCAAGGTTCGACACCATGAACAAAGCGACACCGACGACAATTGCCGCCGCGGCCGCACCCAGCCAGGGCATCCGCAGCAGGAATATCGCCTTCGCCCGTCGGGGCTTCGCGGCGTTCTCCACGGTCCGGGCAATCAGCGCATCAGACGACTTCATTTCCCCTCGCAGCAGGTCCAGGGCATCAAATGTGCGGTTCAGTTCCGCCAGCCGCCGGCGGCATGCGTCGCATTGATCGAGATGCGCGCGGGCCTCCTCCATGCCGGCGTCGGAGGCCAGCTTGAACTGGTAGTCGATCAGTTGCTGTTGGGTCAAATGATCGTTCATTTCGTCACGCCAATAGAGTCGGGCAGCGTCCGCGCCAGTGCGGCCAATGCCCGCGACATCTGCGTTTTCACCGTGCCAAGGGAGCAGCCCATCGCCTCGGCAACCTCCGAGTAGCTGAGCTGCTGATAGTAGGCAAGGACAAGCGTTGCTCGCTGTTTGACGGGAAGCGCCTCGATGGCCCGGCGCACCTGCTGTCTCTGTTCTTCCTTGACCAGCTCGTCCGCCGGGTCTATCGCGTTCCGGCCCGCTAACGTGCCTGCTTGCGAAGGATTCTCTCCATCGCAGTCATCGTTTTGATCCAATGAGATCACGCTCATGCGTCTGCGCCGCCGGCCGCTGTCGATGGCGGCGCGGGTGGCGATGGTGAAGAGCCAGCTCTTGAAGCGCCCACCGCGAAAGGTATGGGCCTTTTCGTGGACCCGCTTGAAGGTCTCCTGGAAGAGGTCTTCGGCCTGGCTTCGATTGCCGGTCATATGATACAAATACCCCAGCACGCCGTCCCCATACCGTCGGACAAGCTCACAGAACGCCGCCGGATCCCCCTGAACGTGGGCGGCCATCAGGTTCTCGTCGCTACTTCCCATCAAGGCTACGGCTCCAACTACCTCCTCAGACGAGCATCATAGCCGCGCGGTTGACAAGGCTCGAAGCAAATTCCTCTAAAACGGCGGACATTGGACCAATAGGACACATCGGACGAATAGGACCTCCGCCCCACCTCGTCAACATAGGTCCTATGAGTCCTACAGGTCCTATTGCTCCCGTCTCAGTTCTCGCCCATCGCCCAGAAGATGGCGTTGGTCAGGAGCTTGCGGAATTCGGGGTTTGCGAAGTCGTCGGGGTGGCCGAGCGAGGTGTAGAAGACGCGGGAGTTCTTGTATTGGTGCGTCCAGGCGACCGGCTCGGGCTTCTCGTCGGGGATCGTGCCCACAAGCAATAGCGTCGTGCCGGAGGCGAGCGGGCTGGCCTTGTAGAGCGAGCCGTTGCTGTGCAGCGGCAATTCAATGCCCTTGAGGATTGGATGGCTTGTGGCCCAGCCGCCCTCGGCTGGGGTCACCCCCGAGGGCGGGGGTGCTACATCGGCAGCCGTAATCGTTGCCACGGGGCCGGCGTCATAGTGGCCGTGATAGTTGCCGCCGAGGACATCGGGATCGAACTTCAGCCATTCGTCGTGTCCCTCCTTCGGGGCGCTGCCGCGTGAGTCGAACGCGTGACTGGCGGTGCGAAGACCGATCAGGGGCTTGCCTCTATCCAGAAAGTCTCGCAGGTATTTCATCTGGTCGGACTGGAAGCCCCTCCGTCGCGCATAGACCACTACGAGATCGGCGTCGGCCAGGGTCTCCATGCCGCTGATGAAGTGGATCTGGGCGCCTTGCTTGGCGGTGCTGCCCTGGAGGATGTCGCAACGCAGGCCCTGATGGAGCTCAAGATCGCGCGCGAACGCAGGGAGCGTCTCGGCGGCGCTGTACTCGCTCTCGGCGGAGAGGAATACAACAAACGGCCGCTTGTCCTCTTTGAATCGAAGCGGCGGCCGGCCGGTGAAGGCGGTCGACACGATCGTCGGACAGAGGTGCCGCTCGATGTGCTCGACGATCAGGTCGGTGCCGGTGAAGTGATTGACCTGCGGCGGCCGGCGGGAATTGTACATCGTGTCGGTCAGATCGCGCATGAGCACGACGTTCTTGCCGGCCCTGGCCAGATTGCGAAGTCCGAAGGGCCGGCCGAGCACGCACATGTTCACGTGCACGCCCATCAGGATCACGTTCTGGATGCCCCGCTGCTCCAGCAGGTTCCAGACCTCTACGCCGGAATCGCTGATCGCGTCGGCGTCCTTGATCTCGATGGTGTCGATCTGCCCGGTCCAGGGGGAGCCCTCTTTGCATCGCGGCTGGCAATCACAGCCGCCATCGGACTGGTCGATGGGATAGACCTTCTTCTCCTCCTCGTCCTTCCATGAGCACCATGACTCGATCCCCGCCGGGAGATTCGTCGCTCTGGGCGCCGCTTTGGCACGCCGGCGAGCCGGGTGGTCCTTGTAGTGGTCCACCGTCCCGCTGGGAGCATGAATGATGAACACGCCTTTGTCCCGCGCAATAGAGACGACGCGATTCATCACCGGCGCCAGCTCCGCCACGCGCTCGCTGGCCCCCTTGCACCAGTGATGGTCCCACATGTCACAGATGATGACGGTGGTCTTGGACGGGTTCCACTGCTGCGTCTCGCAGATGATATGAGACCGGTCCGGAGTCTCAGCGGCCGCGACCCGTCTGCGAACATCCACCTTCAGTGCATCTGCTGCCCCGGTGCCAGCCGCCATCTGCATCCAAAGGACAAACGCCACGATAGCAGGCCGTAGCCGTAGGGTGTGCCGTGCACACCATTTGCCCCGGATCGATCCGAATGAGTGGCGTGCGTGGCACACCCTACGATTTGCGATGGTCTCTGATGCCATCTGGAGATGTCCTCCTAAACAAGAGCGGTCCAGCCACCATCGACGTAGAAGATTTGCCCCGTGATGAAGTCGCCGGCTTCGGACGCCAGCAGGACCGCGGTGCCGACGAGGTCTTCGGGCCGGCCCCACCTACCCAAGGGTGTCTTGGACAGGACCCACTGGCTGAACTCGGCGTCCGCCTGCAACGGCGCAGTCAGGTCGGTCGCGATGTAGCCCGGCCCGATGGCGTTGACGTTGATGCCGTATCTGGCCCACTCGACTGCCAGCGTCCTGGTCAATCCCAGCACTCCCATCTTGCTACAGGCATATGCGGCGATGGTCGGCCGGGCGGCGTGACAGGCGAGAGAGCCGATATTGATGATCCGGCCGCCTTTGCCCACCTGCTTGCGGTGGTTGCAGAAGGCCTGAGACAGCAGCAGAACGGACGTGAGGTTCACCTCCATCACCTGATTGAAGCTCTCCAACGAAGCATCCTCCGTCGGCTCGCGAATGGTCGTCCCGGCACAATTCACCAAGATGTCAAACCCGCCGGTGGCACGAACGACCTCTTTGAAAAGCCCGTCAATCCCCTGGAGATTCGCAAGATCGCAGGGGAAGACCCACGCCTTGCGGCCCATCTCGGCCTCAATCTGCGCCTTGGCCGCTTCAAGCTGGCCTTCAGTCCGCGCGATCAAGGCCAAGTCTGCACCCTGCCGCGCCAAGCCTCTGGCGATGGCGAATCCAATCCCTCGCCCTGCCCCCGTCACCAGTGCCGTGATACCCGTCAAATCAAAAAGCCGGCTCTCCATGCGCCCCAATAGACCACAAACGCTCGCGCGTGACAAGTCCGAGATTGTTCTGAATGATTGTACGAAAGCGTGGCTCCGGCGGGGGTGAGATACCGCTGGACCCAAGAAGCGGCCGACCGCCGCAAGGAAGCACGTTATGGAGATGATAGCCTTGGATTGCCACAGCCCGGCCTTCGGCCCAGGGCGATTGCACAAGAAGTTATTTTCCAACAAGGACTTCGGTAAGGTAGTCGTCGTTGAGTGCCGCTGCCAGCCGTTTGTTTCTCACGCCGACCTTCTTGGTGTGATTGTTCTTGAGCAGGCTCAGGGCCGTGCGACGCAGGCTGCTGAAGTTGGCATCCGCGTGGCCTT
>JAFGJR010000321.1 GCA_016928975.1 Sedimentisphaerales bacterium
AACCGCGGCATCTACCACAAAGGCTGGACCGCGGTGACAAAGCACAGCACGCCGTGGATTATGGCCAAACTCCCGGCCTTCGACGACGACGTCTGGGAGCTCTACGACGCCAAGGACTGGAGCCAGGCCAGGGATCTGTCCAAGCGGATGCCGGAGAAGCTTCATGAGCTTCAGCGCCTCTGGCTGATCGAAGCGACGCGCCACAAGGTCTTGCCCCTCGATGACCGAGGGCTGGAGAGACTCAACCCCGACATGGCAGGCAGGCCCACGCTCATCAAAGGGAAGACCCAACTTCTCTTCGGAGGGATGGGACGCCTTTCCGAGAACTGCATCCTCAACATCAAGAACAAGTCGCACTCCGTTACGGCCCAGATTGTCGTGCCGAAGGAAGGCGCCGAGGGTGTGATTATCTCCCAGGGAGCCAACATCGGTGGCTGGGCTCTCTATGCCAAGAAGGGCAAGCTGAAGTACTGCTACAACTGGGGCGGCTTCAAGCACTTCTACGTAGAAGGGGCTGCGGCGATCCCGGCCGGGGAGCACCAGGTGCGCATGGAGTTCGCCTACGCCGGCGGCGGCTTGGGCAAGGGCGGCAAGGTGACGCTGTTCACCGACGGCAAGAAGGTCGGCGAGGGGGAGGTCGGGGCCACGTTGGCCATGGTCTTCTCCGCCGACGACGGCTGCGACGTGGGCGAGGACTCAGGCGCCCCGGTCTCCGAAGACTACGGCTCGAGAGGGAATGCTTTCAACGGCCACATCAAGGGTGTGCAACTGGCCATCGCCGAGGCTGCGGAAAGCGTGGATCACCTGGTCAAGCCCGAAGATGCCCTCCGCATCGCGATGGCGCGGCAGTAGAGATGCGGCAGATGACATGGCCAGTGGCGAGAACAGGCTCTCGCCACTGGTTACTGATGGCTGGCCAAGATGGGCGGATGCGGGTTGATGCAGGAAGGCCAAAGGATTTCAGGATAGCCCTGGTGCCGCAGTTGTTCGCCATGGCCACAGGCCGACAGGCATGTTTTGACAAACCGGAGGCATGAGATACACATGGATGCCATGCCGATATGGGCCGTCCTTGCAGGCGCGATTGTCGTTGTCCTACTGGCCTATGAGGTGGGATACAGGCTGGGGCGAACTGTCGGCCGGCGTGCAGACCCAGAGAAAGAACCGCCGGCCTCCGCCATTGCCGCGTCCATTCTGGGGCTGACCGCGTTTATCCTGGCGTTCACCTTCGGGATCGCGACTGACCGCTATGACGAACGCAAGGCGTTTGTGCGCGATGAAGCCAATGCAATTAACACCGCCTATCTGCGGTCGGACTTCCTGCCGGTGCCGGATCGCGGCAAAGCGCAGGAACTCCTCCGACGATATGTTGACAGTCGCTTGGCCTCCGTACAGTCGGGAGACCTTGAACAGTTGCACCGGGCGCTTCAGGAGTCGGATCAGATTCAACGGCAATTGTGGGAAACGGCCGTTGTCAATGCTCGCCAGGACATGAACTCGGATGTGGCCGCCCTCTATGTTGATTCCCTGAACGAGGTGATCGAGCTGCATGCCGTGCGGGTGGCCGTCGGTCTGTATGCTCGGATTCCCTCCGGCATCTGGCTGGTCCTGGGTATTCTTATCCTGCTCGGCCTGATCGGTGTCGGTTACCAAAGCGCCATTGGGGACTCCCGACGATCGCGGGCCATCCTGGTTCTGGCCCTCGCGTTCGGCGTAGTGATCACGCTGATTGCCTCGCTCGATCGATCGCAGAGTGGCTTAACCCCGGTTTCTCAGCGGCCGTTGGAGGCCCTGCGGTCCTCGATGGCCAAGGATGTCCACGCGACGGGGGACCGGGGGGAGAGTGCCGGGCCAAGCAGCGCCGGAAGACGCCTCGATATGCCTCTGCCGGCGGAGCAGGAGAATGTGGAGTAGCTGCCGTGACCGATCTTGAAAGGATTCTGGAATGGTCACTTGCCGCTGGAGGCCACGGCAGAACCTGTGTGCGGTGTTGAGTGGAGAGAGTGTATGAGTGCGGGCGACGAGCTGCGCGACTTTCACGTTATGGCCAAGCCGACTGGCTCGCGCTGCAACCTGGCCTGCGACTACTGCTTCTTCCTGAAGAAGGAGCACCTCTATCCGGGCAGTGAGTTTCGCATGTCTGACGAGGTGATGGAGAGCTACATCCGGCAGACCTTCGAGGCCCATCAGGCACCCGAGGCGACGATCGCCTGGCAGGGGGGAGAACCGACCCTGATGGGCCTCGACTTCTTCCGCCGGGCCATGGCCGCTGAGCGGAAGTATGTCCGGCCGGGGATGCGTATCGAGAACACGCTCCAGACCAATGGCGTGCTCCTTGACGACCAGTGGTGCCGCTTCCTCCATGACAACAATTTCCTGGTCGGCCTCAGTCTCGACGGTCCGCGACTCCGCCACGACGCATACCGCCACGATAAGGCCGGGCATTCCGTGTTCGACCAGGTCATTCAGGCGGTCCGGCTGATGCAGAAGCACAAGGTCGAGTTCAACATCCTCTGCACGGTCAGTGCCGCCAACAGCCTGTATCCGCTGGAGGTGTACCGCTTCTTCCGCGACGAACTCAAGACGCCCTATCTCCAGTTCATCCCGATCGTGGAACGGGCCAACGAGAGCGGGTTTCAGGAGGGTCAAGCGGTCACCGAGCGTTCTGTCAGGCCGGAACAATATGGCCGGTTCCTGATCGAGATCTTCGACGAGTGGATTAAGCGGGACGTGGGCCGGATGTTCGTCCAGACCTTCGACGGTGTGCTGGCCTCATGGCTTCTCGGCGGTTCGTCGCTCTGCATTTTCCAGCCCACTTGCGGCCGGAGCGTGACCTTGGAGCACAACGGAGACGTCTACTCATGCGACCATTTCGTCGAGCCGCGACACCTGCTGGGCAACATCATGCAGACCCCCCTGGCCGACCTGGTGTCGTCGGACAAGCAGCAGGAGTTCGGCCAGGCGAAGTCGTCCGCGTTGCCCGGAGCCTGCCGCCAGTGCGAGTATCTGTTTGCCTGCCACGGGGAATGTCCCAAGAACAGGGTGCTGGCCACTCCGGATGGTGAGCCGGGACTGAACTGGCTGTGCGCCGGGCTGAAGGCCTTCTTTGCCCACACCCGGGAACCCATGAAGGTCATGGCGGATTTGCTGCGACAGGGCAGGCTGGCCGAGGAAGTCATGAAGGTTCCAGAAAATGAGAAGAAGGCGGGCTTCCCCTACGCCGCAAGGGCAGGGCGCAATGAGCCCTGTTCCTGCGGGAGCGGACTGAAGTTCAAGAAGTGTCACGGGCGTGGCTGAATCTATACCCGTGGCACTGTCGGCGACGACACGTGACCCGAGGACAGGAAAGGAGAAGCGTGTCATGCGGGAAGGCAAAGGACCCACTGCCGACGAATTGGCCATGCAGCGGACGCTCATGGCGTCCGAGCGGACTTTCATGGCCTGGACGCGGACGTCGCTGTCGCTGATCAGTTTCGGCTTCACGATCTACAAGTTCCTGCAATACGCCCGCGAGAACAACCCGAACGGCCCCGCCATCCAAGGGCCGCGGAATCTCGGCACGGTACTGGTCGGCATGGGGGTGCTCTTCCTGATCCTGTCGGCCATCCAGCACTGGCAGCACATGAAGCGCGCGTCATCGCCGATACTGACGCCTCGCACCTGGTCATTGTCCATGTTTCTGGCCCTGTTGCTGGCGGTGCTGGGGATCCTGGCGATGATCAATATGATCTTCAGGGTCGGCCCATTCTAGGCCGCAGTACGAGGGGGCGTCCATGTGGGATGCGGAGACCTGTTTCACCGCACTTTTGCTCGCCGCCGTGTTTCTCCTCGGCGGCAAGTTGCAGGCCCATCGCCACCGGTGGCGACGGGCGGGCATCTCTGCGGCGGCCGGGGCATCCATGGCCTACGTGTTTGTCCAATTGATGCCGGAACTGTCGGAGGCAGGCAAGGTGTATGTCGGCACTCCCGTCATGAACGTCCTGGGGTTGGCCGAGGCGCACGTGTACGTGGCCGCCCTGGCCGGCTTCGTGTTCTTTTACGGGTTGGAGCACATGGTAGCCTGGTCGCGTCTTGCCTTTCGCGTCGGCGAAGACGGCTCCAGGCGCAACGCCCCGGTCTTCCTGTTGCACGTCGGCGGGTTTGCGGCCTACGCCGCCCTGGTGAGTTACATGATGGTGCGAGGACTCGGCGAAAGGCCGCTTCCCGTCACGATGTATGCCGTGGCCATGGCCCTGCACTTCCTCTCCGTGGACCATTCCCTGCGGAGGGAACACGGGGCGGCTTATGAGCGGCTCGGCAAGTATGTCCTTGCGGCCGCCGTGATCGCTGGATGGGTATGTGCCATGGTCACGACGATCCATGGTGCGGCCATAGCGATGTCTCTGGGACTGGTGTCTGGGGGCGTGATCATGAACAGCACGATCATGGAACTCCCCCGAGAGAAGGATGGCCGCTTCTGGGCGTTTCTGTCTGGTGCGGCCGGGTATGCCACCGTTCTGTTGGCAGTGGCCGCTTATGCCGGCATGGCCGAGAACAGCGGATCGTGAAGGAGAAACGATATGGACCCAGCAGCCAGGATTGCCACGTGGACGTTCCTCGTCGGAACGATGCTGAGCATCGGGCTGAAGGTCACGCCGAGCGAACTGCTGTCGGCCTTGCGGCAACGCAGCCTGATGATCCGTTCACTGGTGGTCAATTTCCTCATTGTGCCGGCCCTGGGCTTGCTGCTGGTGAGTCTTGTTCCCATGAGCACGGACGTGGCCGTCGGCCTGCTGCTGATGGCGGCCATGCCGGGCGGGTTGAACGCGATCCAGTTCACCAGCAAGGCCCCCGGCGCCCTGAACTACGCTGCGACGCTGTTGTTCGTGCTGTCGTTGCTTGGGGTGGTCGTCTCTCCCACGCTGGCCACCTGGATGCTTCCGTGGCAGGAGCCCGAATTCGTGATACCCCTGGGCCGGGTGATCGGGCTGCTCCTGGTGGCGGTCGTGCTTCCTCTGGCGGCCGGCCTGGCGTTGCATCGCGCGTCCGCCCGGCTGGCCGGGAAGCTGGCCAAGCCGGTCGCCCTGGTAGGCACGGTGACTTTCGTGGTCGCGGTGATCTTGCTCATGGCCAGGCGCAAAGAGGCTATGGCCTCGCTGACTGGGGCCGAGTTGGCAGCCATGCTGGGCCTGATCCTGGCCTCAATGGTCGTGGGAGGGCTTCTCGGTGGGCCCTCGGCGGAGACCAGGCGTGTCCTGGCCACGGCCACAAGCATGCGAAACGCGGCCCTGGGCCTGGTCGTTGCTCTGAACAACTTCCCTGGCCGACACGTGGCCGTGGCTGTAATCGCTTTCAGCGCCCTGATGATTCCACCGAACATGCTGCTGACCGTGTACGCGATTGTTCGCGCACGTCGTGGAAAACGACATGCTGCACAGGTGGGCGAGTGAATGACAGGTCTCGTGGCGTGACCGCGGCACCTGACCTGAGACCAAGGCTAGTGTAGCCACCAACCGAAGCTCAGATGAAGGAGGAGACAGGATGATGATGGCGATCAGGAGTATCTTGTGCGTGATCACGTTGGCGGGGCTCGCGGCGGTCGCTGCGGCTCCTGCGAACGCCGATGGAGAAGTCTCGCCGTCCGAGTCGAGCGTGACCGAGGCGAAGGCCGCCGAGGTTTCGAAGGCCTCTGCGGGCGAAGCCGTGGCCGCCTCCGGGCAGCCCGTTGCGGCGGATGAGGGAGGGCACGCCGGAGACTGGCGACTTGACGCAAAAACGACACCCCCGCCGCGCGACTACAGCGGCGACTTCTGGAACCGCGATACCCTGACGGGCGACTGGGGCGGAGGGCGCAACCAGTTGGCCGAGGATGGAGTCACCATCGACTTCGGCCTGACACAGACATTCCAGGGGGTCACCGGCGGGGGCAAGACTCACACCTGGCGGTACCAGGGCTCGGACGACCTGGTGATCAATCTCGACATGGGCAAGATGGGATTGTGGCCCGGCGGGTTCTTCAAGATTCACGCCGAGAACCGCTTCGGCACCTCGGTCAACAGCTTCACCGGCGCCCTCAGTCCGGTCAATACGGATTCGCTCTTTCCGGTGCCCGAGAGGAATATCACCACCCTCTCCGAGGTGGTCTACATGCAGTTCTTGTCGCCTAAATTCGGCGTCATCATGGGTAAGATCCAGTCACGCGAGCCCAATGAGTTTGCCGGTGACGAGAGGACGCAGTTCATGAACACGTCCCTGGTATTCAATCCGGCAATGGGCACGACCGTTCCTCTGGACACGCTGGGCGCCGGCGTCCTTGCCATGCCGACGGACTGGCTGACGGTGACGGCCATGGTCATGGACTCGGAAGGCACGGCGAACGTCAGCGGGTTCGATACGGCGTTTCACCAGGGAGTGAGCACACTGAATCTGTATGAATTCAAGGTCAAGCCCTTTGGCAAGCCCGGTCATCAACGGATCGGCTGGACGTGGAGCGACCGAAGCCGTGCCGAGCTTGACCAGGAACTCCTGGCGCCGGAACGCGCTCAGTTCAATGCGGCCCGCGACCGGCTGCTCGCGGCCAGGGCGGCCTTGGAGGCACGGGCGGCGAGGCATCCCCGTCTGAGCCAGATTCTTCGCGAGCGACTTCGTGAGCGTTACGGTGCGCAGATAAGAGCCAAGGCCAAGCAATACGCGCGACTGAGGGCGGAGGAGATCATTGCCGGCTTGCCCGAGCGCGTCACGCACCAGAGCAGCGACTGGTCGATCTTCTACAACTTCGACCAGTATCTCTATACGGTGCCCGGAGCAAAGGACCGCGGGATCGGCGTTTTCGGACGCTTCGGCCTGAGCAGCGGCGAGGTCAACCCGGTCCAGGATTTCTACAGCATCGGCCTTGGAGGCAAGGGGCCGTGGTCCAAGCGGCCCCACGACAGTTTCGGCGTGGGGTACTACTACCTGGGAGCCAGCAGCAAGATGTCGCCCTTGCTCAACCGCTTCATCGAGGATGAGCAGGGCGTGGAGGCCTACTACAGCTTTGCCATTGCGCCCGGAGTGCGACTCACTTCGGACATTCAGGTCATCGATCCGTCCATTCACGACGTTGACACCACCGTCGTCGCGGGCGTTCGGCTGCAGATCGACTTCTGACGGATTCGGTGCGAGAAGAATGCGCGTCGCGCGAACCGCGATGGACCAAGGCCAACGGATCAGGACCCACGCGGGCCGCTTGAGTTCGATCGACTCGCACGCAGTGATGCCATGACAGGGATAGTGGTGCTGGATTAATAGCGAGGGCTTCCGGTGGCGGCCCATGAGGTCAGATGAAACAGGAGAAAGACGAAATGGCAAAGAGCGGCCTTGTGTCTCTTCCCGCCCCGGCATTCGCAGGTGGAACCAGGCCGATTACCCTTACTCCGGTCGTCGGCACGCCGCGACGGGAGTACGCCGAGATGCTTGTCCCGGGCGAGGAATCGCTCGAGGACGGCGAGCTGCGCGTGACGGTGCTCGTTAGCGGCAATCCCTGGCCGACACGTGACCAGGCTTCGGCCGGTGTCCTCGTCGAAGTTGGTAACCCCGAGCGCGACCTCCTCGTTTTCGACCTGGGCACTGGCTGTCTCGCCAATTTCGCGAGTCTGAAACTGCCGGTGAACAAGCTCAACAAGGTGTTCCTCAGTCACCTGCACGCCGACCACATGGGCGATCTGCTGACACTCAGTGGCAGCTTCTCGAAGGTGGGCCGAGCTGACGGGCCAGTCTATGTCTGGGGTCCAAGCGGAACCGAGTCCCGTCTGGGTACGCGGTATTTCATCGAGGCGATCGAGGAATCGCTGGCCTGGGACACCGCGGCCGGGCGCGTAGCCATCAATCCCGACAGCGCGAGGATCGTCGCGACCGAGTCCGACTTCAGCAAGACCGCGGTTGTCTACGAAGCCAACGGCGTGAAGGTGACGTCGTTCCCCGTTGTTCACTGCATCAGTGGCGCCGTCGGCTATCGCCTCGATTTCGCCGGCCTGTCCTTCGCCTTCTCCGGCGACGCTCGCCCGTGCTGGCCGCTCATCCGTGCCTGTAAAGGGGTTGACGTCCTGATCCACAAGTGCTTTCCGCCGGCCGCTGCGCTCGCGGCGGCCTCGGGGCTCTCCATCGAGCGGGCGAGGATCGCGCTCAATGCCGCCCATACCTCGCCCCGAACCGCCGGCAAGGTGTTCCAACTGGTGAAACCGCGCCTGGCCGGTCTCTACCACACGCTCCTGTCGCCCCAAGTGGTGTCCATGGTGTTCTCAGAGCTTGGCGACGTGTATGACGGCCCTGTTGTTCAGACCCAGGACCTGACGGTCATCAACATCACCAAGGAGGCTGTGATCGCTCGCCAGGCAAAGGTGTTGAACCAGTTGCCGCCAATCCCGGGCAAGCAGCGTGCGGCTTTTACGCCTGTCGCGGTGCCGCCTCCTGACTGGTGGTCAGGGGCGCTCATCCCGCTCGACTGAGTCCTGGTGAGTGTCTTCGGTCAACGTGCGAGTGTTTGGGCCTGAGATTGGAAACACAAACGTGTCCTGAGGGAGTCATCCCATGGCATGGCGCTCTGGTCGGCCGTCTGTGGTCAACCGGCACAGGCAGATTCGATGGTGGGCATTGCTCTTCGTGGTGGCTGCGGCGGCCCTGCTGCCGGGGTGCGGCATTGGCCCGCCCATGGTGGAACGGGACCAGATTGACTATCAGAACGCCCTGAGCGAGTCGTGGAAGCGGCAGATGCTGATGAACCTGGTGCGCTCGCGATATGCCGACGCCCCTGTGTTCCTCGATACGACCTCCATCATCAACCAGTATTCTGTTGAGGCGGAGATCAAGGGGCTCGGCATTCTCAAAATGCCTATTTGGTCTTACGAGCAGCAGTACTATGGCATAGGGAGATATTACGACCGACCCACGATCACCTACATCCCCATGACCGGTGACAAGTTCGCCCGCAATCTGCTCTCGCCGATTCCCCCGGCCTCGCTGGTGGCCCTGGTGCAGTCCGGATGGCCGGTCGACTTTGTGTTCCGCATGACCTGCGAGTCCATCAACGGCATCCGCAATCGCTCCGGAGGCCAGTTGCAGGGCCAGGTGGCGGATCCACGCTTCGAGGAACTGCTGAAGGCGATGCGACGCATCCAGCTTGCTGACACCATTGGCCTGCGGCTGGAGGGCAAGGCCGGGGCCGAGAGAGCGGTGATCTTCTTCGGCCACCAACTCTCCGAGGAGACCAAGGCCGATGCCATCCGAGTCCGTGAATTGCTTGGTCTCAGCCCCCAAGCTACCGAGTTCTCCCTGGTGTTCGGCAGTACGGCCGGCAACTCCGAGGAGATCGCCATCCTGAGTCGTTCCATGATGCAACTCATGGTGGAACTGGGCTCGTGTATCGAAGTCCCGGAGAAGCACATCACCGGCGGCCTGACGTTTCGTCCGCCGGACAGCCCCAGGGAGAGCCAACTGATCAGGATTCACGCCGGTCGTTTCAAGCCGTTCGATTCGTGCGTAGCCGTGCCGTACAAAGGCTATTGGTACTGGATCGACGACGGCGACTTCCAATCCAAACGCATGATGACCTTGCTGATGATGTTCTTCTCGATGACCGCGTCTGTCGGCGGCGCAGGAGCGCCGATGGTCACGGTCAGTGCCGGGGGATGATGTTCTGTGGCCATCAAAGGATGGCGGGAGAGTTCACATGAAACGTTTCACTGCGGTTCTCATGGTCGTAACGTTTTTGGCAATCGGTCTTCCGGGCTGTGGCAGTCACACGGTTCGCAATCCCGTACCCCTGGATGCTATGGACCGGGCGGAACTCCCCGAACTGCCGGGTGTTCGCGCCTGGGGCGGTCGCCCCAGTGCGGTCTTCCAGGCCGACCTGGTCGAGTCGATCCGGCAGGCCATGGCCGTCAATCCGCGAGGGGCAGTCGACGCGGAAGGCTATATCAACGTCCTGGCCCTCAGTGGCGGCGGGCCCAACGGGGCATTCGGTGCCGGACTTCTCTGCGGCTGGACCGAGGCCGGCAACCGGCCGCCGTTCAAACTGGTCACCGGTATCAGCACTGGCGCTCTGATCGCCCCCTTCGCCTTTATGGGGTCAGACTATGACGCCGCCCTGGAGCACTTCTACACTTCCGTCACCACGCCCGACATCTACACGCAGCGAAACGTGCTCTCCATCCTCTGGGGCACTGACGCCCTGGCCGACACCTCGCCGTTGGCGAGACTGCTCGAACAGTCCATCACCGAGAAAGAACTGACGATCATCGCCGCGGAACACAAGAAGGGCCGTCGCCTCTATATCGGTACCACCAACCTGGATGCCGGCCGACTGACCGTCTGGAACATGGGGGCCATTGCCGCCAGTGGTCACCCGAACGCGCTCCGACTGTTCCGGAACATCATGCGGGCTTCGGCCTCGATCCCGGTCGCTTTTCCGCCGGTCTATTTCGACGTCGAGGTGGATGGCAAGAAGCACGACGAAATGCACGTCGATGGCGGGGCGACCACGCAGGTCTTCTTCTATGGCTTCATGCTCGACATCCCGGCCGCGATTCGAGAGGCCGCCGGCGTCGTGGAGACCCCCCCCGTGCGAATCTTCGTTGTCAGAAATGGTTCCATGAAGGGCGAGAGCAGTCATGTCAAACCGCGGCTTCTGCCCATCGCCGGCCGAGCAGTTTCCGATCTGCTCTTCACCCAGAGCGTCGGTGACCTGTATCGCATCTATGCTATCGCCCAACGCGATGGCATCGAGTACAACCTGGCCTACATTCCCGACGACTTCGAGTCGAATGCCAAGGAAGCATTCGATCGCGAGGCCATGAGACGGCTCTTTGACCTGGCCCATGGGAAGGCCATTGCCGGTTACCCTTGGCAGAAGCTGCCGCCCGGCCTGGCACGAAGCACTCCATCCCCATCCCCGGCCATGGTCCCGTCGGCGAAGCCGTAGACTCAGGGTATGTCGCGGAGGGGCCGCCGCCGTGGAGGAATGATCGCATGATACGCACGAGCGAGCCGTTGACGAAGCGGAACGGGCATCCTGTCTGCCTGGCCGACAGGGGTCTCACCCGTGGCGGACGGCTAGGGGTCAGGGACGAGACGTGGCCCCCCTCGCTGGGGCGTGCTGCTCCCAGGGTGCTTGTCTGGAGCCTGCTGGCCCTGCTGGCCGGTCCAAGTGCGGGGTGTACGGGACTGCCCACGGAGATGCCTGACCGTGCCGAGCGTCTTCCTCGCGGATACATCTACTACTTCGACGGTGCCGGCGGCGGTAGTGCCGTTCGCAACTGGGCGGGTGGGATTAAGGATGGCCTGTTGGCCGCAGGATACGCGGGTGCCGGCGAAATGTTCAGTTGGGAAACAGGCCTGGGCCTGCTGACCGATCAGGCATCGGGGCTCCAGTACAAACGAGAGAAGGCCGCCGAAGCCGCAGGGCGTCTCCTGAACTATCACAGAGGCTATCCATCCGCACCAGTGGGACTCATAGGTTTCTCGGCCGGAACGGCGGTTGCCATCTTCATGCTGGAAGCCCTGCCCGAGGGTGTCATGGTTGACAACGTGGTCCTGCTGGGAACCTCGGTGAGCACCGACTACGACCTGACCAAGGCCATGCAGCGCGTGCGGGGTCACATGTACCTGTTCGTCTCGCCGCATGACACGGTGGTCAGTACGCTGATGGCTGTCACCGGGACGGCCGACCGGCGCAGGGGCGAAGCCGGTGCGGGGGTCAAGGGATTCACCATGCCACCCGACGCCTCCGAGGAGACCCGGCGCCTCTACGCTGAAAAGCTGGTCACCATTGCGTGGCGGGAGGAGTTTGAAGAGCAGGACAAGTACTATGGTCGCCATTTCGACAACGTCAAGCCGGCCTTCATCCGGGACCACGTGGCTCCGTTGCTCATGAACGATGCGCCTGGCCGGGCACCCGCTGAGAACCGTTCGCTGTCGCCGCTGGAGAAGCCTTGACAGTCTCCGGAGTCTGCTCATGACTCTGCTCGCAAGGTTACAGCACCACCATGATAAGGCCGTAGATCGCGTTCTGAGGCAGCGAGAGAATCCGGTCGTCCAGGATGCACTGGCAAGCGTAGGTCGTCGCGACGGGCAATACAATCGTATCTTGTGGAAGGGAAACCGACTATGTTCAAAGAGGAACGGAAGGAATCCGCTTTTGAATGGACCATGCTTGGGCAGATTGATCTAGGTCGGCCCAATCTTGGGTTCACGACGGATGTAGCGGTCTATCGCTTGATGCAGTTCACGCTTAGGGACGTGCTCATCACGCAGTATGGCGTGGAGGCGGCAGACAAGATCTTCTATGCCGCCGGTGAAACGGCCGGGAAGCATTTCTACGCGAATCTCATAACCCGGCGAGCCTCCTTCGGCGACTTCGTGGCCGAGCTCCAGCAGGTCCTGAAGGACCGCGGCATCGGGATTCTCCGGGTCGAAAAGGGGGACATTAAGAACCTGACCTTCACCTTGACCGTCGCCGAGGACCTCGACTGTTCCGGTCTGCCGACCTGCGGCGAGCAGATCTGCACCTACGACGAAGGGTTCATCAGTGGCCTGCTGTCAGCTCATACCGGCAGAAAGTTCCGGGTCAAGGAGGTGGACTGCTGGTGCTCGGGTGACAGGGTATGCCGTTTCGACGTGAAACCCATTGGCTAGAGGTAGCGGAATGATTGAGGTACGGGAAGAAGACATCGACAGGATCACGGAGTTGTTCTATCGCATCCTGAAGGGAGAAGTTCCGCAACCCTTGGCCTTGCCCCAGGACTATCCGGATAATGAGGTCAGGCAGGTCGTCGAGTACGCCAATCGTTTCGTCGGCGAGTATCAGGCACTGGCCGAGGCGATGTCGGCCATGTCACGTGGGGACCTGGATCTACGAGTCCCGGCAGGGAGGATGCAGGTCCTTCAGTCGTTCAAGAATCTTCACGCCAATCTTCGCCACCTGACCTGGAAAACTCAGCAGATTGCCGGCGGCGACCTGAGCCAGCAGGTGGATTTTATGGGGGACTTCTCCAAGGCTTTCAACAGCATGACGCATCAGTTGCAGGAAGCCTTCGCCAGAATCGACCGCCAGAACCAGGACCTCTCACAGGCCAACCTGCGCATGAAGCAGGACTTGGATGCTGCCGCTCGCGTGCAACGGACGCTCTTGCCGGAAGGTTTCCCGAACGTTCAAGGGTGGCGTTTCGCCTGGTCGTACCGTCCTTGCGATGAACTGGCCGGTGACGCTCTCAACATCATTCGAATCAATGACCGCCTGATCGGCCTCTATCTCTTGGACGTCAGCGGACATGGCGTGCCGGCGGCGCTGTTGTCGGTGGCTGTCACCAGAAGCCTGCATTCTCCACAAGCCGGCGCCGCCTCCCTGGTGGCCGGCCCCGGCACCAACCCTGAGGCGGTGGGCCCTGCCGAGGTTGTGTCCAGGCTCAACTCGCTCTATCCGATGGAGTCGAACGGGGGCCACTACTTCACGATGATCTACGGGCTCCTGGACGTCCGAACGCGGCAGCTCCGGTTTACCGTGGCCGGGCATCCGGGACCGATTCTGGCCACGTCGGGCGAGCCGCCCCGGCGTCTCGATGTGCGCGGTCTGCCCATCGGCATGATCGAATCAGCCCGCTATGACGAGGCAGTGGTAGAACTCCGACCGGGTGACCGTCTGTATCTGCATTCCGACGGCTTGAACGAGGAGATTAACGCTCAGCGCGAAGAATTCGGCGACGAACGGTTGCTCAACGCCGTCGCCAACAGCGGAGCCCTTGGCCTGGACGAGGTCGTCGAGTCCCTGGTTCAGAGCGTCGTTGTCTGGCGCGGGGAAGATCACCTGAGGGATGACGTTTCGATTCTGGCCATCGCGGTGGTCTAAGTCCTGGCAGCCCGTTGAAGAAGGCCTCTTGACACGTATGGTAGTCGAACCAGGGAGGATGGAATTACGGATGAGTGCCAAGGCGCGGGATCGGTTGAAGATGATGCCGGCATTGGGCGAGGTTCCGGGCGTCGATCAAGCCATCGGCGTTCGAACGGAGAGGCAAGGATTAGAGCGGTTTGCACAATCACGTGGCGTATCCACAGTTTTGAAAGAAGCCTCGGCAATCGCTGAGGGTGATCCGGTCGAGGCCGTCG
>JAFGJR010000009.1 GCA_016928975.1 Sedimentisphaerales bacterium
AGCAATTCCGTGGTCAAGGAGAGCATCATTTCCGACAACGAGATCGGGATACACCTCGCTTCCTCCGACAATCTCGTCTACCACAACGTGATCATCAGCAATGGCGATGAGATCGTCGACGTTGGAGGCAATACGTGGGGAGATCCCGTTGATAACGTGGGCAATTTCTGGGGCACGTACTGGGGCCAGGATGACGGCAGCAACGGCCGGCCGGCCGGCGACTTCGTGGGAGATACATTGTTGCCGGCGGAGGGTGTCGATTTCAATCCGCTGCTCGATCCATCGAAATGGGGTGGAGGTCATCTCTGTGGCGACTGGTGGCACGTTACTTGGCTTGTTTGGCGTGGGGGCTGGTCTCCCGTCACGATCCAGTTGACCGACCCGTACGGCCGGGTCATCTCGGCGCAGGAGAACCAGATCGGCAGGGAGGCCTTCTATCTGGAAAATGAGACGACAGTCCCCGGCACGAAGCTCGTCCAGGTCCTTATCCATCCATGCTTTGAAGAGCCGTTTGAAGGGGTCTATTCCTTCGAGATGACAGCCCTGGCCGATCTGGATTACGATCTTCAGTGGTTTGCCGGCGGCACCGCCGGAGAGCCCATCTTCCACCGCTCGGTCAAGGGCGTGCCGTTGCAGATGGGCCAGACGCACACCATTGAACTGCGCGTGGCGATGGATGTGGACCCTGCTACGGGACGGCGGGTCCTGACGATCTTGACCAGCGACAGCGACGGGGACGGGATTACCGATGACGTGGACAACTGCCCGACGATAAGCAATCCGGACCAGGCCGATCTCGACGCGGACGGCGTCGGCGATGCCTGCGACCCTGATGCCGACAACGATGGGTTCACGCCCTCCGAGGGCGACTGCGACGATATGGATGCGAGCGTGCGTCCCGGTGCGCCGGAGGTCTGCGACGGCAGGGATAACGACTGCGACGGCCAGATCGATGAGGGAGGCGTCTGCGGGCCGTGGACTGAAATCAGCTCGTGTATGATGATCGACTCTCCTGGCAACTATAAGCTCACTGGCGATATCGCCGGGACGGCAGGCCCCTGTATTGAGATTCTCTGTGATGACGTCGTTCTGGAAGGAGACGGGTACAAGCTGTTGGGTGACGGCAGTGGCGATGGGGTCGTGATCCATGGCAACAACAACGTCGTTCAGCACCTGTTTGTCTTGAATCATGACAGAGGGATCGTCGTAGAGAGTGGAGACGGGAACCAGATTGTCGGGCACAGGATCAGTAATAACAATATCGGTGTTTCGCTGTCGGCCACGAGCAATTCCGTGGTCAAGGAGAGCATCATCTCCGATAACGGGATCGGGATGTACCTCGCTTCGTCCGACAATTTCATCTACCACAACGTGATCATCAAGAATGGCGATGAGATCGTGGACGTTGGAGGCAATACGTGGCAGGACCCCGTTCAGAACCTGGGCAATTTCTGGGGCACGTACTGGGGGCAGGATGACGGCAGTAACGGCCGGCCGGCCGGCGACTTCGTGGGAGATACGTTGCTGCCGGCAGAGGGCGTCGATTTTAGCCCGGTCGTACATCCATGGGTGGCAGATGATTCGTCCGCTGCGTGGTGGCATCCCATTCTTGTTGTCTGGCGTGGGGGCTGGTCTCCCGTCACGATTCAGTTGACGGACCCGTATGGGCGGATCGTCTCGGCACAGGAGAACCAGATCGGCATGGATGCTTTTTATGTGGAAGATGAGACGACAGTCCCCGGCACAAAGCTCGTACAGGTCCTTATCCATCCATGCTTTGAAGAACCGTTTGAAGGCGTCTATTCCTTTGAGATGACGGCCCTGGACGATCTGGACTACGATCTGGAGTGGTTCGCCTATGACAGCGGAGAAGTCATCTTCCACCGATCGGTCAAGGGCGTGCCGCTGCAGATGGGCCAGACGCACACCGTTGAGATGACTGTGGCCATGGACGTCGACCCTGCCACGGGGCAGCGGGTCCTGAGGATCTTGACCAGCGACAGCGACAGGGACGGGATTGCCGACGACGTGGATAACTGTCCGACGATAAGCAATCCGGACCAGAACGATTCGGACAGGGACGGAGTCGGAGACATCTGCGATGAGGACTTCTCGATTCTCGATCCTGCCGGCCCCAACGGCGTTGACTTGCCCGTCCCTACGCACGACCGGCAGTTCGTGGAGCCAGCGAACCAACTCACGGATCTCAACGGCGATGGTATCGTTGACAATGTCGACTTGAGTATTCTCGCGGCCTGCTGGCTGGGTAATTATCATGTCGAAGAGGCACCGCAAGGGGCGCGTCGTCTGTCAGGGACGCCGCACAGCCTGCCTGTCGGATCCGGCGTGGCGCGCAGGTCAATGTGGATCAACTGAAGACCACCTGTCTCTGTCAAGCAGCGGCACGGGGACATCTTCCAAGACGAACCGCACTTCCTGCTGATAGGGGGCGACGGCGAAGCGGTACCGGAAGGTGGTCGCCGTGCCGCAATCACTGCAGGTCCCGTTGCCGCTGACGGTGTAGGTCTTCTGGCCGTCCAACCCCGAGCCCGGGCTGGCGGTATAGTGACCGGAGCTGCCGGCCGTGCCACCCACGGGATAGCCCTCCGTGTTGAGAATCTGGGTTTCGATGACCATGCGATCCGCAAGCTGCTGCTCTTTGTGAATGAACACAAGGCCTTCGGACAGATAGGCGACCTGGTTCGGGTCGTATCGGGACCGAATGATATACTCATACTTGTTGTCCTCGGTCCTGGCCTGCGTCACGAGGATCTCCAGCCCCGGCGCCAATGGGATCCAGTCCTGTGTCACTCGGAAGGGCACATCGATGACCTCCTCGGCGTGAGCAAGCAGGGCATAGGCGGACCATTCCATCCGGCTGATGAGCTGCGGCCAGACGGCGTTCGCGTCCATCGGCACCGACACGCCGAACGAATAGGGCAAGACCGAGGCGAGCCGCCCCGCGCGGGCAGGGTTCACGCGAACCGTCTGGTACATTCGCAGGAGGGACTCCCGGATGTCGCCCGTGGGGATTTCCAGGCCGTTTTCATCCGTGATCAGGAGGTTCGTGACAGTCGGAGTCAAGGCGACCAGGCCGTTGCTGTCGATGATGTCCGCCTCGGTCTGGATCGACAAGGTCCGGCTGTATTGTGAGTCTAACGGCACACCGGTCCCGGCGGCTGCATCGCTGGGAGCATCGACCCGCGTCGTCAGCGACACGGACGTCCAGTGGGGCGCGAAATGCGTCGCGGGGTCCCACACGTCGTCGGCATCGCCGGCCGCAAGCATGATCTGGTTGCCGCAAATGGCACAAACGATCATCGCCAGGGCGCACACGTACATTGCCATTCGGTTGAGGTCACTGGTTCTCATGGTCCGCTCCTTTCCAACCGCAGAAACTGCAACAAGGATTCGTTACTCGCCTTCGTATCTCATTCTGTCGCAACCCAAACCGCCTCGACCAAGCGGCTGGGCCGCCCCTCCACAGCGGCCCACTGCCTGGCCATCCCGCCTTGTAGAGACGCAAAATCTTGCGTCTCTACCGCTTTGCGGCGTCGTTCAATCAGTAAGTCCAGCAACGACCCGCCACGTTACACGGTTTTTGCGAAGGAATACGCTTGATTGTGGAAGACCACGGCAGGGGCCGAAATCCCTCGTTGACGACGGATCAGGAGAGTATATTGTGGCGGAGAATGGGCCGAGATTTTGTGTAACGCAGGCGGCGGGTCGTGGACTATACAAGCCAAATGTATGACTACTGACGTCGGTTTTACCCATTGGGTCCGCCGGGCGCAGCTTGGGGACCAGCAGGCGGCCGGCCGCCTCGCGGAGGCGGTCAGGCAGAGACTCTACGCCTACATCTACCGCCTGACCCTCAACCACGACCTGGCCCAGGACCTCCTGCAGGAGACGTTGCTGAAGATGGTCGAGAGGATAAAGGACCTGGAGCAGCCCGAGCGATTCTGGTGCTGGATTTTTCGTACGGCGCTGGGCAACGTCCAGCACCACTACCGCGACCTCGCGAGGGACCAGGCGGTGGAGTTCTCCGCACTGAGCCGCCAGCGTCTGACGGACTACCTGGCCCAGGACCACGACGACGGGCTGAACCACGTGATGCGTGAGGAGCTGTCCGAGACGATCGTCAACGCGATCGGGCAACTGAAGCTGACGTATCGAAACGTCCTGCTGCTGCGCTGCTACGAGCAGATGTCCTATGCCCAGATCGCCGACCAGATGGGCTGCAAAGAGCTTCGGGCCCGCGTGCTGTTCTTCCGCGCCAAGCGGTCGCTGAGCCGGCACTTGACCCGCAAGGGATTCGGCAAGGGACTGCTGCTGACGGCGCTCGGCCTGTTCGGCCTGCTGACGGCTCCCGCCGACAGCGCCCCGGCGGCGGGGACTCTGACGGCTGCCACGTTGCACACCGGCCCGCTCGCCGCGCTCGCAGGGATCGCAGGCACGCCGCCGGCCATGGCCGTCGCTGCGACAGTCACCGGTGCAGGCTGCACCCTGACCACGGAGCACTTCGGCTACTTCCTCCTGTTCCTCATCCTCGCCGTGGTTTCCTTCCTCATCGCGCTGGTCTGGGATTGAGACCGCCAAACACGGCGTGGCGACGCAGGGGTGCCACCCGGATATTGACGGGTTGCGTGAGCGTCAATGAACGTATACAATCCGGCGATTAGAGAAAGGATCTGACGCATGTCTCATGGCATTGACAAGAGAGTGAACAGGCGACAGGTGCTCAGGGCCGGATTGGCTTGCGCAGGTGTCGTGATTCTGGGGTCGTGTCGCAGTCGCCCTGAGCCGATGACACAGGAGGCTCCGTGGGCCTTCCTGTCGGATTTGCATATCCCGGCCGACCCCGAGAACAACTATCGCGGCTTCTATCCGTATCGCAACCTGGAGAAGGTCCTGCCGCAGGTCGCCTCCATCGGCCCCAAAGGCGTTGTCGTCACCGGCGATCTCGCACGATTGACCGGCGAGGTGGGTGACTATGAGAACCTCAAGAAGCTCCTGGCTCCTGTGGCCGAGGAGCGGCCGATCTATCTGGCGCTGGGCAATCATGACAACCGCGCGAACTTTCGCAGTGTCTTCGACAAGCCTGTCGGCGACGTGCAGGCGGTCAAGGACAAGCACGTGACGGTGGTCGATGCCGGATGTGTCCGATTCCTCGTCCTCGATTCACTCATGCAAACCAACCTGACAGCGGGCCTGCTCGGCAAGGCACAGCGCACCTGGCTGGAGAGCTACCTGCGAAGCGCCGACGATACGCCGACCATCCTGTTCGTCCACCACACCTTCGGCGACGGCGATGGCGACCTGCTGGACGCCCCCCGCCTGCTCGACCTCATCAAGCCCATGAAGAAAGTCAAAGCCATCATCTACGGCCATTCCCACGAGTACGCCTTCTCCAGGCTCGATGGAATCCACCTGATCAACCTGCCCGCGACCGCCTACGCCTTTGGCAACGGCCAGCCGGTCGGTTGGCTCGAAGCCCGCCTGACCCGCCACGGCGGCGAGTTCATCCTCCACGCCATCGCCGCCAACACCCAAATCGACGGCCAGACCACAAGACTCCACTGGCGATGAATTCTTTTCATTTCTCTGAGATTTGTGTTGACATCTAACATCATGGATCGTATGATATCCAGGGCGTTGAATGGATCAACGCTGGTTGCGCCGGCGTCCTGGGACCGGCCGGAGACTTGTACGTAGGGAACATGGGAACGCATGCGGAGTTTCAGGTCGAGCAAGGCTCCACTTCACACTTGAGAGTCCACACTTCCAACTTCCTGGCGGAGGATCGCTCATGTCCAGTCGGTGCTGTGACAATTGTGCGTATTCAATCTTCGATCCGCAAGAGTGGCATCGCTCGCTGTGGCTGGGCGAGCCGATCGTGCCTCGCTGCGCCAATCATCCACAATGGCCGGGCCGGTTGCACGACGTGCCCGGCATCCCGTGTCCCAACTACCGTCCCAAGCCCGTCCTGCCCGCCGGCGACGCCGTGCGCATGATCCCCCTCGGCGACGGCTTCTACGCCTACGTCGACGCCGCCGACTATGAGCACCTGAGCCGGTACACATGGCATCTGAACAACGGCTACGCCTCACGCCGGGAGAAGGGCAGGAGAATCTACATGCACAGCGAGATCATGCAGCCGCCCAAGGGCAAGGTCGTAGATCATATCGATGGGAACAACGCGAACAACTGCCGGTTCAATCTTCGCGTGTGCACTCAGCCGGAGAACCTGTGCAACCGACGCAAGCGACACGGCTCGCGCTCCAGGTACATAGGCGTCCTCTACAGCGACGAACACCACAAGTGGTACGCCCGCTGCCGGTTCGAAGGAAGAAAACACTGGCTGGGCTATTTTGGCAACGAGATTGAGGCGGCGCGGGCCTACGATCTCGCGGCCGTCACGTACTTCGGCGAGTTCGCCCGCGTGAATTTCCCCAAGGAATGGCCCCTGTGTTGCCTCAGATGGAATTGGACATTCCCAGATTGAGTGGTAGTGAGTAGTTTGATACCCATTTTGAAAGGAATGTCCATG
>JAFGJR010000322.1 GCA_016928975.1 Sedimentisphaerales bacterium
CAGCCTCTACCACAGTGGGCTGTGGGGTGCGTACTGGAAATCCGAGCGAGCGGCCGCCTGAGACCGCCAGGATTCATCCTCACACACCCTGAGCATAGCATATGCAGAGGAGGTTGCATCCGGGCCCGGGCTCGGCTATAGTACTGTCCTCTTAATGAAACCGACGAGCAAAGGGCACGGAGAATAATGAAGATCGCATTAGGCACCGACCACGCAGGCTACGAGTACAAGGAACGCATCAAGCAATACCTCACCGAGCACGGCCATGAGGTCAAGGACTTCGGGACCGATTCCTCCGAGTCGTGCGACTATCCGGATTTCGTCTACCCCGCGGCTCTCGCGGTCGCTCAAGACGAGTGCGACCGGGCCATCGTCCTGGGCGGCAGCGGCAACGGCGAGACCATGGCCGCCAACAAGGTCCCCGGCGTCCGCTGTGCCGTGTGCTGGAGCGAGGAAATCGCCCGCTTGAGCCGGGCGCACAACGACGCCAATGTCATGTCCATAGGCGCCCGTTTCGTCTCCATCGAGCTGGTCTTCAAGATGCTCGATATCTGGCTGACAACCCCCTTCGACGGCGGACGCCACCTGCGCCGGATCAATAAGATTGCCGACCTCGAAAAGGACCGTCTTCACGCCAAGGAATCGTAGGAACGGGCCCAACGCGGCGTCGGCAAAGACGCTCTGAAGCCGTGGTGCCCGAGACGCCTCGGCTATTTGACAGCAAGATTTGTGGACAGACCCCGCCAGCTTTGGTATAATCCCTCTGTAGTTGGTTGTTGAGATTGCGTTTTAGGGAGGACAGCCATGCGGAGGATTGTCCTGCAAGCGTTGCTGGCCGCGACCACCTGCCTCTTGGGCACGTATTCCGCCACTCTGGCCGCACAGCGAACCATCCGCGTCGATGACGACGGTCCGGCGGATTTTGACACCATCCAAGCAGCCATCGACGCGGCCGATGATCGCGACACCATCATCGTCGCGGAAGGTCTCTACATCGAGAACGCTCGCATCGACGGAAAGAATATCCGGCTGCGCAGCACGCGCCCGAACGACCCCAACATCGTGGCCGCGACGATCATCGACGGGAGTTTTCGCGGTCCCGTGGTTACCTTCTCCGGTGCCGAGAGCAAAACCTGCTTGCTGCGCGGTTTCACCCTCCAGAATGGCTCTGCCCCCCAGGGAGGCGGCATCTGTGGCAACGGCACGGCAGCCACCATCCGGGACAACGTCATTCGTGACAACGTGGCTATCCATGCGTACCCCCTTGCGCGCGAGGACATCTTGTGGAACCCCATGCCGGCTGCGGACTTCGGCGATGGCGGGGGACTGTTCGGTTGTCACGGCGTGATACGAGACAATACGATCGTACAGAATATCAGCATACGCGGTGGCGGACTGTCATACTGCGACGGCACGATCTCGGACAACACAGTCACCGAGAATACGGCGCTCGACTTCGGCGGGGGACTGAGCGAGTGTTGCGGACCGATTGAAAGAAACATCGTTTCACGCAACGTCGCCGGCCTGCACGGGGGCGGCCTGTCCGAGTGCGACGGGACGGTCCGAAACAACCTGATAGTGGACAACACGGCCGCCGGTGGCGTCGGTGGTGGGCTACACCACTGTGGTGGTCGCGTGGAGAACAATACCGTCGTGGGCAACCAAGCTTTCATCGCCGGTGGAGGGTTGAGCTACTGCGACGCCAGAGTCGTCAACTGCATTATCTGGGAGAATCGGCCCAGCCAGATAGAGTTTGCTTCCGATGTAAGCTTCTGCGACGTGCAAGGTGGCTATCCGGGCAACGGTAATCTGGACGAGGCCCCGGGCTTTGTCCGGGCGAGCCACTGGGACGACAATGGCACACCCACGAATCCCGACGATGATTTCTGGGTGGATGGTGACTATCACTTGCCTTCCCAGGCTTGGCGGCTCGATCCTGTTGACGGGAACTGGGTTCGCGACGCCGTAACCAGCCCATGCGTCGACACCGGCGATCCGAACAGCCTTGTCGGCGATGAGCCCTTCCCCCACGGTGAACGCATCAACATGGGCGCCTACGGCGGAACACCCGAGGCCGCGCGGTCCTACTTCGGAGAGTTGGGCTACGCGGGAGGAAGCGGCACCGAGGCTGACCCGTTCATGCTGTGCGTACCGCAGCATCTGGTGACACTGACCGGTTCGATGGCCCAATGGGACAAGTCCTTTCGACTGCATGACGATATCGATGTCACGGACTGGCCGAATGAGATAGGTCCGATCGGCAATCGTGACGTCGCTTTCAGCGGGACCCTTGACGGCAATGAACAGAGGATCGTGGGCCTGACAATCGTATCCTCGACGGATAGGTGTGTCGGACTGATGGGACGTGTCCACAAAGGGCGGATCATGCGAGTCAGGTTGGTCGCGCCATTCATCGACGCAGAACAGGCATTCTGGGTCGGTGCGCTCGTGGGGACACTGGGCGACGGCGAGGTCAGCGACTGTCACGTCGAACAAGCAAGCGTTTGGGGTTCCTGGAGCGTCGGGGGGCTCGTGGGACTTAACTCAGACCTGGTGACACGTTCCTCATCGACCGGTGACGTCTGCGGGCAATCGTCTGTGGGCGGACTGGTCGGCCACAACGTCAAGAGCATCACGGACTGTTTCAGCACGGCCAGGGCCTACGCCACAAAGTCGTTCCCGGCGTATGCCAAAGCAGGAGGCTTGGTGGGCTGCAACGACAACGACGGTATCATCCGCGACTGCTACGCCACCGGAGAAGTCCTGGCGGAGCGAGCCGTCGGGGGTTTGGTGGGATACAACCGTAGCTACGTGGCGTACTGCTACGCGACCGGGATCGTCCTGGGCGGGGAGGACGTCGGTGGTCTCATCGGGTGCATGGACAGTGGTTCGGTCTATGCCTCCTATTGGGACAAACAGACAAGCTGGCGTTGGGTCAGTGCCGGCGGGATCGGCAAAACCACGGCAGAACTACAGAGCCTCGCGACGTTCGTGGAATGGCCGGATACCGAGTCTTGGACACTCGACGAGGGAGTCGACTACCCGAGACTCGCATGGGAAAACGCCGGCGGCGAAACGCTCGCAGGGCTGGACCCGCTGGCGTCGTTCGTCGGTGCAGGCACGCGGGACGCTCCTTATCTTATCCAGACAGCCGAGGACTTGGACACTGTAGCGGCTTTCCCGTCGCAATGGGACAAGCACTTCAAGCTGGCGGCTGACATCGACTTGAGCGGCTTCACCGCCGCGCCCATCAGGACGCTTGGCAATGGGTTCACCCCCTTCAGCGGCACGTTCGACGGTGCCGGCTATATCATACAGGGCCTGGACTACGCCGCCGAGTCGACGAGCTATCTCGCCTTGTTCGGCATCGTGAATGGACCCGATGCCACGATCCAGAATCTGACTTTAGTCGACCCGAAAGTGAAAGGACGCTCGTGCGTCGCAGCACTTGTGGGCTGTCTACAGCAGGGCGATATTGTCAACTGCACCGTTAGGAGCGCCTCAATCTCCGGCGAGTCCGACGCGGGAGGTCTCGTCGGACGGAATGCGGGGCGCATCACGATGTGCCAAGCCCAAGGCGCCGTCACTGCCGAATTCGCTAGGGCCGGCGGACTGGTAGGCTTCTCCGAGGGGTCTATCACTCAGTGCCTGGCCACGGGCAGCGGGCGTGGAACTGAGCCCCGCGACCCCCTGAAACTCACCGGGAGCAGCGATGTCGGAGGCCTGGCAGGCTACAACATGGGTCGCATCGACAACTGCTTCGCCAGGTGCAGCGTCCACGCAGTGTACGAGTCCGGCGGTCTGGTCGGCTATAACTCGGGGGCCATCGAGTATTGCTACTCTAGCGGTCAGGTGACCGGCTCCCAGTTGGGAGGGTTCTGCGGCAATAACAGCCGCGGGACAGTTACTGCCTGCTTCTGGGACGCCCAGCGATACGACTGCGCCAACAGCGACGGCGGAGTGGGCAAAACCATTGCCGAGTTGAAGCAGGCGGCCACCTTCCTTGACGCCGGATGGGACTTCGTGGGAGAAACAGCGAACGGCACGGAGGACATCTGGACCATATCTGAAGGCATCGACTATCCCAGGTTCGTCTGGGAGTTCGCCTCAGACGAGCAGCAGTAGACAAGGCGAGCTTCCCGGGATGGGCCTCCTATGCCGCTTGTTCATTTCACCTCGGCGGCGGGCTGGTTTCCCGCTGTCACACAAGAACGAAACAACACACACATCCCCTGAACCCCATCAAACCAGGAGAATAGAATCATGACAGACACAGCACCTACATGCGCCGAATCCAAGAACAACTCGCAAGTAGCCAGAGCCGCGGCGGTCTGCGAAACGTTGCGGCGCACCCGGCCTCGGACCCGCGAGGACCTGAGGAACTACCTCAAGGTGTTTCTCAACATCGACGTGCCGGACAAGACGGTGTGCCCGGAGCACAGCAGTCCGCTGGACTACCTCTGGCACAGCTTTGCGGCTGATTTCGGATTGAACGCTCGCGGTGTGCCCGGGAGAGTATCTCATGTAGCCCCGCCGCCCTCGGCTGGGATCACCGCCGAGGGCGGCGGTGCCACATCCGCAATCCGCAATGCCGATGCCATCGTCTGGGCGAATCGGGCCGGCGGCAAGACGGAACTGGCGGCAGTGGCGACGCTCCTGGACGGCCTGTTCAAGCCCAATTGCCAAATCCGCATCCTCGGCGGCTCCGGCGAACAGTCTGGCCGAATGTACAACTACCTGACAGCCTTCTTGCAGAAGGGCTTCGAGACGCTTCTGGCCGGGCCCGTACGCAAGGAGAGCTGTCGCTTCGTCAACGGCGCGACGGTTGAGGTCCTGACCCAGTCCGCAACGAGCGTGCGGGGCCAGCACGTGCAGAAGCTCCGCTGCGACGAGGTCGAGCTGTTCGACGAGGAGGTCTTCGCCGCCGCCAAGTTCACCACGTTGAGCACGCCCGACATCACGGCAGGCATGGAGCTCATCAGCACCATGCACCGGCCCTACGGCATCATGCAGCGGGAAGTCTCGGCCGCGGCGAGTGCCGGCGTGCCCGTGTTCAAATGGTGCCTATGGGAGACGATTGAGAGGTGTACCGGCCGCAACTGCTCGCAATGTCCGCTGTGGCCCGATTGCCAAGGCCGAGCTAAGGGCTCCTGCGGCTATCTGAGGATCGACGACTGCATCACCCAGATGCGACGCAGCAGCCGGGCGGGGTGGGAAGCCGAGATGCTGTGTGTCAGGCCGTCGCTGGAAAACGTGGTCTTCAGCGAATTTGAGCCGCAGGTGAACGTCAAACCGGTGGATTACGATCCCAACCTGCCCCTGTATCGCTCGCTGGATTTCGGCTTCGTCAATCCGTTCGTGTGCCTCTGGATCCAAGTGGACCACGAGGGGACCGTCAGAGTCATTGACGAGTACATCCGCAGCCGGGCGACGATCGACATCCACGCCGAACAACTCAAAGCAAGGACGCCCTGCCACGAAGAGCGGGTCGCGGCCACCTTCTGCGACCCGGCCGGGTCCGGCACGAGCGACATCACCGGGACCAGCGTAGCACGAGAATTGCGCGCGTTGGGAATCCCCACGCGGTATCGGCGCAGTGGCATCGTGGAGGGCATCGAGCTGATCCGCCGGGCCATCCGCGCCGGCGACGGCGCCAGCTCCCTGGTCATTTCCCCCCGCTGCGTCCGCCTGATCGAGGCAATCCAGTGCTACCACTATCCCGATTCCGGCCCGGCCGCGTCGGGCGAATTGCCCCTCAAAGACGGCGTCTACGACCACCCCATCGACGCCCTCCGCTATTTCTTCGCCAACTACAAGCACAATTCCAAGACGACCACTCGTCGCTATTAGGCGGAGGGAACGACCGCGAGAATCAGTTTAGACACCGTCAAATTTTCTGAAATAGAGAAGATTATTCTTGCCTTATGTCGATATGACACCGTATAATTCTATAAAGACGAAGGAGATAGACCATGCAGATCGGGGAAAGACTGAAGCTTGCGCGAAGTGCCCTGGGATACACGCTAGATAGGGTCACTGAAGAAACAAATATCGGACCATCTTCGCTTTCTGATTTTGAGAACGATAAGAGGGAGCCACGGTTCTCCCAGTTGAGCAGATTGGCCGAGCTCTACAGGAGACCGGTGGAGTTCTTCCTGAGCGAGGAAAAGCTGGTCGAGAATGTCATGCTTTGGCGTGACGCTCCCGACCTGGAGACGCCCGTGAAGGAAACGGAAGCCCGATTCCGCCAGCTTTGTGAGCAGTATCACCGGTTGGAGTCGCTCATGGGAGAATCCAGAGGAGCCATATGGCCACAAGCTGCCGCAGGCGGAGAGGACTTCGGTTTCAAGGAGGCCGGTCACCTCGCAGAGAAATTCCGCAGGGAGTACCTGCAAGGTGACATGCCGAGCTCATCTCTCAAGCAAGTGCTGGAGGAGAGACTTCGCGTCAAGGTATTCCATCTGCAGTTTCACGGTAGCGCCATTTCGACTGTATCGCCAGAGTTCGGCCCGGCCGTCTTACTCAACGCTCAGAGTAAGCTATGGCGGCGTAACTTCGATCTTGCCCATGAATTGTTTCATCTTCTCACGTGGAACATGTTCAGAACTCCTGACTTCGAAAGCTGCGAGCCGAACGAGGATGAAGAGAAGCTCGCGAATGCATTCGCAAGCAGGTTGCTGCTCCCTACCGACGCCGTCAAAGACCGAATAGAACAACTTGCAGACAGGGAAGGCAAGATCGGTTTGGAAAAGCTGGATGAAGTTGCGCGAGAGTTTGGAGTCTCGCTTGACGCCCTCCTCTGGCGCATGAAATATCTCTATCACCAGCCTGTTGAAGACATTCAGAAACACATCGAACAGGCAAAGAAGATCAAGATCAGCCGCCCGGCTCGTCAATCTGACGAACCGGACATGCTTCCGGAGCGCTATTGCAGTCTTGCGATAAGAGCGCTGAATGAAGGGAAGCTGTCACTGAGCCAGTTCGCCAAGTATATGGGCCTTGGCTATAAGAAGGCGCAGGAATACCTGATGGATGAGGGAGACCTGAGGGATGAAGAAGTTTCAATTTCTGTTGCTTGATGCGGGGCCAATCATCAAACTCTTCGAACTGGGTATCTGGGAAGCGTTCATCGCGCGATGCGATGTCACAATCTGCCGGACTGTGGCAGAGGAAGCCAAGTGGTTCACCGATCCAGTGGGAGGCACTCGCTACGATATTGACCTGGAGACATATGAACAGCAAGGCGCTGTCCATATAGAGGATATCAACGCTTCTGTTGTTGGAACCTTCTTCAACAAGTTCAACCTGATGTATAAAGCCCAACTCGATCCCGGGGAAAACGAAACCTTGGCGTTGATGGACACCTCCGGCGAGCCGTGGCGCATGTGCTCGTCAGATGCAGCCGTCTTCAGAGTCCTTGGGCTTCTCGGGAGAGCCGATGGAGGTGTGTCTCTGGAAGAAGTGCTCAGACAGATTGGCCTTGAGCGCTCAGTTGATTGGAAATACTCCGAGCGATTCCGACACAAATATACAAGGCTGGGTCAGGCGGATGCCATTCAGGGCCAGGGCCTGCAATAGGCCCCTTCCATTCATACCGGCTATCTCGGGACGCAGAGATCTTCTCAACTCAACAGTCCCGTTTCTTTTGACGCGGGGTGATTCTGGGGGTACACTCTGTGCGACAGGGTTTCTTGGCCGAGGGAAGAATGAATTACCAGTTTAGTACCGAGAATATTTCGCAGCATATCGTCAAGTACGGCGTGGATATCCGTCCGGCGCTGGCGCCGGAGCAGGATCGGACCAAGCTGCAGGACTACGGCAACTGGCTGGTCGAGCAGTTCCCGGTCGTCTTCGAGACACTCCTGTCCGGCCCGCGCCAATTGCGGGTCCAGCGGACGTTCATCCTGCCCAACGCCAAACGGGTCGAGCTGCCCACGTTCGTGCTGACCGGTCGCGGGCCCGTCTTCACATTCCCGGAGCGGCTCTACATCGACCGGGCGCACGAGTTGGATATCCCGGAGAAAGACAAAATCTTCCGCAAGGCCTTCGACGAGCTGCGGCTCCGATTCGGCGAACGCACCGTGCCCCGGGTCGGCGTGGTGCACGAGTTCGTCTTCGATACCGGCGATATCAACTCCCTCGACGTCATCGCGAGCAATCTCAAGCACGACCTGTGGCGAGAGAGAGCGAAGAACCTTCGCATCTTCATGGAAGCCCCGAGCGACGGGAAGAACGTCAACATCGAGCTCCGCCCAACCTACTTGCAGCGGGCCGGCACACAACCTGAGGCCGCCTCGCCCGAGGCCCTGAAGTTCGGCATTATCGTCAATGTCGATATCAACAATCAGCAAATCGCGGGCGATCTTTCGAAGGCCGAAGTGAACGACATCCTCGTTTTCGCCAGCGATTACATCCCGGAAGAGCTCATCAGGTTCCTCAACAGCGAGGGGTGACCCGCATGGGTCCTGCGGGACGTATAGCACTCATGGGTCATTTGGCTTGTCTTTCCGGGATGATCATACTACACTTCTGCCGTGGGAATATTGGGCGTGTATCCACCTGTTTTCACCCCAGATGAGGACAGTTTATTGGGTGATCCATGCTGACAGATAATATCCTCGAACTGATCGGGAACACCCCTTTGCTCCAACTGAAAGGGGAGCGGGTCTTCGCCAAAGCTGAGTTTCTCAATCCCGGCGGCAGCATCAAAGACCGCATTGCCCTGGCCATGCTGGAGGCGGCCCGCCGAGACGGCAAGCTGCGCGAGGATTCTATCATTACCGAGCCGACCAGCGGCAATACCGGCATCGGCTTGGCGCTCGTCGGCCGACTCATGGGCTATTCCGTGCGTATCGTCATGCCCGAGGGGATGAGCGAGGAACGCAAGAAGCTCATTCGGGCCCTGGGCGCCGACCTGGTTCTGGTTCCGGACCAGGAGGGCATCGCCGGGGCGGTGCGTCGGGTCGAACAGATGGCCGCCGAAGACCCGCGTGTCTTCGTGCCGCAACAGTTCGAGAACCCGGAGAACCCGCGCGTCCATTATGAGCAGACCGCCCGCGAGCTCTGGCGCCAGATGAGCGGCGAGATCGACTGTTTCGTGGCCGGCGTCGGCAGCGGCGGGACGCTGCAGGGGGTCGGCACGTTTCTCAAAGAGCAGAAGAAGAACGTCAAGATCGTGGCCGTCGAGCCTGAGAACTGCTCGGCCCTGCTGGGCCACGAGCCCGGTCTGCACCAGATCCAGGGGATTGGCGACGGCTTCGTTCCGGCCGTGCTCGATGTGTCCTTGGTGGATGATGTCGTGGAGGTCTCCGACGAGGCTGCGATCGAAACCACCCGGCAACTGGGCCGGGATTTCGGGTTGCTGGTGGGCATCAGTTCGGGCGCCAATGTCTGGGCGGCCCGCAAGCTGGCCGAACGCACCGGCGGCAATATCGCCACTGTGCTGCCCGACCGGGCCGAACGCTATTTCAGCACCGCGTTGTTGTGAAGAGGCTGCGGCGGGAAACGCAAGATACTGCGGCTCTACGCGGTGGTCTGGCGCTCTGCTGGAAGCACCGACAGGCAATCCTGGATGACCTTGACTAGGCTTACGATCACGACGAAAAATTCGAGCCGGCCCAGGAACATCCCGGCCATCTCCGTCCAAAGCACAAGGGCAGGTGCCTGCGCACTTGTCACTCCCACGGACAGGCCCACCGTACCCAGCGCGGAAGCGAACTCGAAGAGCGACTCCTTCACGCCAAAACCGTGGGCCGCGATAATGGCGGCGCCGATGACATAAGTGGCCAGGTAGAGAAACACAAACGTGCCCACCTTTCGCAGCCGCTCCTCGGTGATGAAGTCCTTGTTCTCCCCCTGCCAGATGTGATTCTCCACGACCGCCGTCCTGGGCAGCAGCGCCCGGCGAATGTCCCACACCACGGTCTTGAACAACACGTAGACGCGATATTGTTTGATGCCGCCGGCCGTCGAGCCGGTGCCGCCGCCGATGAGCATCAGGACGATCAGGATGAGAATGCCCTCGGAGGTCCATCGGTCGTAGGTGACGGTGGAGAACCCGGTGGTGGTCAGGGCGGTGAACGTCTCAAACACCGCCACGCGAACGCTTTTTGCCAGCGTCGCATACAGCGGCAGGCAAACCAGGAAAAGCAGACTGAGCACACAGATCGGCAGCAATACCGCCATCAACCGCAATTCGCCGCTACGCGTGACCGCCCGGAATCTGCCGCGAAAGAGCAGAAAGGCCGTCAGGAAGTTCATGCTGCCCAGCACCATCAGGAGGATAGTGACCGCCTCTACCAGGGGCCAATCCCAATAGCCGATGCTCTCAGGCCGTGTGGAGAACCCGCCCGTGGAGATGGCGGCAAAAGTATGGTTGATCGCGTCAAAGGGATTCATGCCCGAGAGAACATAGGCGATCACGCCTGCCACTGCATAGCCAGCGTAAAGGAGCAAGACCAGCTTGGCGGACTTGCGCACGTGGGGAACCAATTGATCGGTCCGGCCCTCCGCCACGGTGAGCGCGGGGCCGACGGGACCGACGAGGGCGGCCAGCATGATGATGGCAAATCCCGCTCCCCCGGCGAGTTGCATGATGCTCCGCCAGAGCAGTACCAGGTGCGCGCTGCGGGTAACATCGATCACGGAAAGTCCCGTCGTCGTCCATCCACTGACGGACTCGAAGAAGGCATGGGTAAGACTCATCCTCTGCACGGCTGCCAAGGGCCACGCACTGAACAGGCAGATCGTGACCCAACTCAACAGGATAACAACACCGCTGTGTTGAACGGAGAAGCCCTCGGAGTTCCTACCGCGAAAGAGACGCCACAGAATTCCGCCGCTGAGGCAGAGGATAGACGCAGGCACGAGGAATGCGGTCACATAACGGCTCTCCTGCGGCCATGCAATCAGGGCCAAAAGGGGAGACAGCATCAGGAGGCCACCCAGAATGAGAATCAGTCCGGTATAGTGAAGAATGGCTGCATAATCCCGTGATAGAACGTTCCTGGCCCGCACGCTCTCTCCTTGGCCCTATTTCTCGTCCCCGGTGAGCGCTCTGAGCACCTGCCCGTGGTTTTCGGGAAGCGTGATCACGATAAGGCGGTCCAATGGTTGCAGCGTGGTCGAACCGTGAGGGATGACGGCATGGTCGTCGCGCAGGATGCAGGCGATGAGAGCATCATCCGGCAACTCAATCTGAAGCAGAGGCTGCCCCACGACCGGCGATGTGCGCCTGAGGACGACTTCGGTTACGTTGACTTTGCCCTCTGCCACCGACGTCATCGCCGTGATTTCCTCAAAGCCAGCTCCCGCCCTCTGCTCGATCAAGCTCGACAGCAGGTGCGTGGTTGAGAAAGCCGTCGTGACTCCCAGCTTCTGAAACGTCGCTTCGTTGTCCGGGTCG
>JAFGJR010000066.1 GCA_016928975.1 Sedimentisphaerales bacterium
TCATGAAGCGTCGCATGGCGGGCTGGAGTCTCGACTTCCTGATGCAAGTCCTTACCGGAAAAGGAACTTAGTGTGCGCTGGCCCTGTTGCAGCCTCCGTGGCTTCATGGCTCGGTGTGAGAACCAAGGAAACCGACTGCGAGTCGCCTTTTCGCCTTGCCTGGGACCCAAATCCCGCTTACAATCCTACTGGCTAAGCTGAGCGTGACGGCTTTGGAGGCCAAGAGATGATTTGGACAGATTTCCCTGACAGCTTGGGTCTTCCAAGTATCCGCAATACTATGACGGCACGGTAGGTGGCCATGGCGTTTGCTCGAGTCCCAAGGGAGTCAAGAAATCAGATCAACAAAGCTGGTGCGATCCTTGCCGCGGATAATCCCGATTTCCGGGACTATGCTTGGGCGTTGGATCTAGCTGACAGATGGCGTGCCTGCCATGCGTATCCGATCAATACTTTTCAAGCTACTTTGCGGACGAAGCTGAGATCGTACCCCGAGGACCCAATTGCTGCACAGCGATTGAAGCGAATGCCCACAATCATTGATAAGTTGAAGCGATATCCTGCGATGAAACTCTCGACCATGCAGGATATTGGAGGAGTCCGTGCTATTCTTGGCTCAGTCAAGGATGTTTACAGACTTGTGGGTGAGTACAAGGATAGTCAGCGTCTTTCCCATGAGTTGACCGATCATAAAGACTACATTCAAAGCCCGAGGAGCGAGGACGGGTATAGAAGCGCACATCTGATCTACAAATACAAGAACAAGCTGGCACGAGATTATGACGGCCTAAGGATCGAATTACAGATCCGCACAAAACTCCAGCACATCTGGGCCACGGCGGTCGAGTCAATGGGTACGTTTCTCGGGCAAGCCCTGAAGTCTCGCCAAGGCGATCAGGAATGGCTCGATTTCTTTGCTCTCATATCGTCGGCCTTTTCCCATAGAGAAAGGACTGCTCCTGTACCCAGGTTTTCTGCTCTATCGCCACAGGCGACCTACGCTGCCATTGCCAGCGCTGAAGCGAGGCTTGGCGCACTCAACATGATGAGCGGACTCTCCGTAGCAGCAAATGCAATCTACAAAACTCGAGGCACCAGTAAAGGGTGGTTCTACCATCTCATAATCTTGAACTCGCTTGGGCGAACGGTACAGATCCAGCCCTACGATCGTGATAGTTTCAGTCAGGCTGTACTTGACTACAAACGTGTGGAAGCAGAGGCTGCCAAGGGTGCGAAGATTGAACCTGTCCTTGTGTCTGCTGGGCCTCTGGATAACCTCCGGCGTGCATATCCGAACTTCTTCTTGGATATCAATGATTTTGTCAAGATCGTCACCGAAATTGTCACAGAAGCGCGGAGATGATTGACAATTGAGCAGATGAAGGGGGCGAGTCTCAGTTGTCGACTACTTGTCGCTGGAATTCCGGCCAACGCATTACCTGGTTTGTCTCTTTGACCTTTCCTGCTCTTGCTGATATGACGATGCGGTGTGCGGAGCACACCCTACCGGCTACCGGCTGTCGTTGAAGGCGTGGGGGGAGGCTCAGTCGTCAGCGGAGCGTGAGACGGGTGTGGACGTAGGTCAGGAGTTGACTGGCTTGCTGAGCGAGTGGCTCGAAGTCTGGGAAGTCCGCGTCGGCCACTTCGTAGCGAAACTGCACCGCGAAGGGATTCAGGCCCAACAAGTGCCAGAATGGTTCGATGTCCTCACCGGTGTCTTCGAGTAGTCGGAACAACAGACTCAGGTCATGGGTCTTCGGATAATCAACACCCTTGAGGACCAGCCAAGCCTTCAGGGACTTCTCAACCGCTTGCTGAAGGTGAAAGCCTGCCCCGTCCATTTGTGGATCTGGTGCCCGAGCGAGGATCAAAGCAGATTTGTAGTCCTTCTCTGCCAGCGTGAGCAGATCACGGGGCGCGTCGGTCGGACTCATAGAGGACCTTTCCCTCTTTCAGGGCTCTCCCAACCACGTGATAGCTCGAACCCTTCCATCGATCCAGCTCGTCGATGGAGTAGACCAGAATGTCCTTGGGCACGCGGAACTCGTACAGACACTGCCAAATCCGAACTGCCTCCTGGCGGCGACTTCGGTTTGGGCCGAAGGGCTCTCGTTCCACCACCAGCAAGTCCACGTCCGACTGCTCGCTTGCCTCGCCACGAGCCCAGGAACCGAACAGGACGATCTTCTCCGGATCGACCTCTCGGACGATCCGTTGAGCCATCCTGTCAATCAGTTCGTCGGAGATAGTCACCATAGCGACCTCGCAGCGGCTCACGGATTCAACGGTTATCTTCCATCATCATAGCACATTCGTCGGCTCGTGCAACCACAGAACGGAGAAACGGCGCGGCGTGGGAGAGCTTGGATCGCCGGGCGGTTGCTTTGTGTGATACTGTGGCTTGTCAATGCTCTTCGGGAAAGGCGAACTGGACGAGCGGCTTGGCGCCTCGTAGAAGCCACAGGCCGACGAGCGATTCCGGAATCCCGGCGATCAACAGACCCGCGGCGCCTCCGGGACCTCCGCCCACCAGAATCAGCAGCGCAAAGCCGATCGTCCACAGTCCGACCAGTGTCATAATGAGCCCTATCGTCCGTACCACGATGCCGAAGATGTCAGACGGTGTCATCCTGTCGTCTCCTTACTTCAACCGCCTCAGACAGGTGTCTCGCAAGCGGTCTCGTTGACGCACGACAGGCACGGGTGGCCGTGCGCCTAATCTGAGTAGATGGCGGACGATCGCGCGGGCAGGCTGAGGCGCAGGGCACCGTCGCTGGATGCGATAGTATCTCTGCCGCGTAATCGTTCCCGCAACGATTGGCCAGGGTTCAGGCCAAGAGCATTCGCCGCCAGATCGAGGTCGAGAGTCTGCGTCCCATTATTGATGACGACGAGCGCCCTGTGCGGACCCGCCTTGCGGATGCAAGCCCACGCGTCCCCTGACGCGTGAACGACGTTCAGATCGCCGCGACGCAAGGGTTCCAGCTCGCGGCGGAGCTGAAGCAACTGCTGGACGTGGTTGTACACCTCGGCTTGCTCTGCGGTCCGGCCTCGTGAGGTGAATGCGTTTCGTGCATCGCCTGGGAAACCGCCCGGGAAGTCACGTCGACAATCCGGATCGCCGCCGCCGCGCATGGCGATCTCGTCGCCATAGTAGATCAGCGGCGTGCCGCGGGTGGTCAGCAAGAAGGTGAAAGCCAGTCTCAGACCGATCAGGTCGGCCCCTGGCTCATTCAGGAACCGGGGCATATCGTGAAGACCGAGGAAGATCACCAGCACACGCGGGTTGACGTAGTTGCCGTCGCTCGCCAGAGTCTCCGCGAGTCGCGTCGTGGACTGGTGTTTTGCGAAGACATCCCGGATAGCGTAGCACAGCGGGAAATCGAAAAGCGTGTCCACGCCGGTGTCGATACCATCGAACGCTCTGCGTCCACCCTGGAAGAAGGAGACGAGCTTCGGGTTGCCGTCCCACATCTCGCCAAGGATGGTGAAATGTGGGTGCTCGCGCTTGATCGCCGTCGTCCATCGCGACCAATACGCCCGCGGCACGTAGGGCAGCGTGTCCTGGCGGATCGCGTCCAGGCCGGTCTGGTCGATCCACCAGAGCGAGTTCTGGATCAGATAGACGGCCGTCCGGGGGTCGTTCTGGTTCAGGTCGGGCAGGAGGTTGATGAACCAGCCGTCGAGCGTGGACTTGAGTTTGTCCGCGGGTGCGTTCGGGTCGGCGATGGTCCACGTCTGCCACGTGTTGTCGAGATGGTCCGCCACCGTGCCGTTGTACCAGGTGGGGGTAGGAGCGTTCGTCGTCCAGCGGTGGTAAGGCCCTGTGTGGTTGGCCACTTGATCCTGGATGATCTTGATCTGGTGGCGATGCGCGGCTGTCACCAGGTTCTGCAACGTAGACAAATCCCCGAAGTGCTCTTCGACGCCGTAGAAGTCCACGGCCCCGTAGCCGTGGTAGTCCGTCGAGGGCACGCCATCGGGTGAATGCTGATTGCCGGCCGTGTACTTTTCGAGGAGGTTCAGATGGTTCACATTATCATACCAAGGCGTGAGCCACAGGGCCGTCACGCCGAGGTGTTGGAGATAGTCCAAATGCTGGATGACGCCGGCGAGGTCGCCGCCGTGGTAGTGACGCGGCTTGGCCCGATCGAATAAGCCGGCCGAGATAGCCGGGTCATCATTCGCCCGGTCGCCATCGGCGAAGCGATCCGGCATGGCCAAGTAGATCACGTCATCCGGGCTGAAGCCCTGGAAGCGGCCCTCGGCCGGCAGGCGACGCAGCAGCTCGAAGGGCACTGCCGTCGAGCCGGAGGGCGTAGTGAGTGCGAGAGTCCGGCGGCCCGGCCTGGCATCAGTGGCAATTGTCAGGTCCACAAAGGCCCAGTCGCCGTTGGCCGATACCGTTGTCTGGCCGACGGACAGGCCCTCGGCCGGAGCCAGTCGAGCATCCGTCAGCTCCCGGCCCTCGATGAGCAGCCGCACGGGATTCCAGGAATGTCCGATCCACCAATTCGGCGGCTCGACTTTCGTGACAACCGGCGCCGCGAATGCGCTGATAGAGAACAGCACACTGACGATGAGGAGCCGCAACGGTCGGGAAAGGATTCTCATGAGATCTCTCCAGAGGCTGAACGTGGTTGCTACGACGGAGTGGCGGCCGGCTCGGCCATCTGCGGCAGCGGGACTCGTTGCGTCAGCAACGCCGCCAGCAGCATGAACGCGCCGCCGGCCATCACCGCGTAAACGAGGTTCCCGCCGAGCAGGTGCTTGACCAGCGGGCCGAACGTCAGTGACGCCAGGATCTCCGGCAGAACGATGAAGAAGTTGAAGATCCCCATATAGACGCCCATCCGCTCGGGCGGCAACGCGCCGGCCAGCATGGCGTACGGCATCGAGAGGATCGACGCCCAGGCGATGCCGCCCAGGGCCAGCGCGATGAGCAGGAGGCTCTTTTGCGTTTCACCATGAATGAAGCCGACGGCGAGCAGGCCGACGCCTCCGAGGGCCAGGCACACGCCGTGGATGTGTCGCCGGTCGCACTTCCTTGCCGCCGCCATCAATGCGAACGCCGCCAGGAATGTCACGGCATCCTTCGTGGCGTAGCACACGCCTGCCCACTCGGCACCTCGCTTGAACAGATCGGCGTTCGGATCGTTGGAGCCGAAGATGACTGGTACGGCGTTCGAAAAATGCAGCCACATGCAGAACAGGCCCAGCCACGTGAAAAACTGTACCGCCGCCAAGCGTCTCATGGTGAGCGGCGCCTTTCTCAGGGCATCGGGGATCTCCCGCACCAGGTGCGCGAGTCCGCCACGCTGGGCCTTCTTGCGGCGGAACGCCTCCAGATCGTCCGGCGGGTATTCGCTCGTCGAGAGCACGGTGAACAGCACGGCTGTGAAGAACGCCGCCGCGCCGATGTAGAACGAGATCTTCACGTTGGGCGGGATCGCATTCGCCCCGCCCGTGTCACTGCTCACGTGGAACCAATTTCGCAACACCCACGGCAGCAGGCCGGCGATGACCGCGCCGGCGCCGATGAAGAAGCTTTGCATGGCAAAGCCTGTACCGCGTTGTTCCTCAGGGAGCTTGTCGGCCACGAAGGCACGGAAGGGCTCCATCGAGATGTTGATCGAGGCGTCGAGCACCCACAGCAGCCCCGCGGCGATCCAGAGCGCCCCGGAGTTGGGCATCGCGATCAGGGCGAGCGAACTGAGGATCGCACCCACGAGGAAGTACGGCCTGCGGCGACCGAGAGGACACCACGTGCGGTCACTCAGGGCGCCGATGATCGGTTGCACGATGAAGCCCGTCAGAGGCGCGGCCAGCCAGAGCAGCGGAATCTGAGCGTCTGATGCGCCGAGGTACTTGTAGATCGGGCTCATGTTCGCCATTTGCAGGCCCCAGCCGAACTGGATGCCGAGAAAGCCGAAGCTCATATTCCAGATCTGCCAGAAGGAAAGACGCGGTTTGTCCATAGTCATCTGGTCTCCCGTACAAAGTCGTCCTGGTCTGATGGCTCAGCATATGCGCCGGCCCCGGCCGGAAGCCTCGACCAGCTCGGCGACGGACCGGTTGAACTCCTTGGCCGCCAGCAGCGCTTCGATCGTCATGTGCATGCGGTATCGCCAGTAATGTCGCGGAATCGCGGGCACGTTGATCCGTTCCTTGGCTGCAACCGGATGCCTCAGTTGCGAATCGACGCCCAGCCAATCCTGGAGCGGCAGAATGCACCACATCGAGGGGGAGGCCAGGTTCTGCTCGATGATGAACCGGCAGATGGAGGTCGAGCAATCGCAGGGCGCCGCGCCGTCGCAGCCCATGACCTCCGTCCAGAAGGACTGACGCATCTCGGCTTCTTCCTCCCACCAGCCACGGATTGTGGACATGTCGTGCGTCGAGGTCGTGCAGACCGACAAGTAGGGGTAGTCCTTGGGCTCGCTGAAGCGATGACCCAGACGCTTCGGCCATCGCTGGACTTCCAGGCTGAGCAGCCCCAAACGCCGCAGCACCACCGGCACGGAGTCGGGCACCATGCCCAGGTCCTCCCCGCAGATGAGCATCGATGAGGCGTCCATCAGCATGGGGAGCTTCTTCATGGCCTCGTTTGCCCAGAACCGGGTGTGTCTGCGGTGGTAGAAATCGTCGTGCAGCCGGTGCAGCGCGGCCTGCTCATCGTCCGGCAGGGCCTTGAACAGGGCCGTGTGGGTCAGATTGATTCGGGGATGAAATCGACCGGGCTGATCTGGATCCTCGAGGAACAGCACTTCGAGTCCGAGCCGGGTCACGCCCTCTTCGATGGCCTTGGCTTCGCGCTCGGTGCAGACCCTCGCGTACCACGCCTGCCTTGCCTCAGCAGCGGTGAATTCCGGGCGAAGCCTGAAGAAGCCCTCGTCGTCCTGTGCGAGCAGTTGCCGTTTCACTTTCTTGGCCGAGCCGCCGAAGAACTGTGGCAGCATCGCCTCGGCGACCGCGCCTACACCGAAGCGCTTGGGGTCGCGGGCAAAGCCGGCCTGTTGGATTTCCTCCTGGCACAGCGGCAGCGTCGGGTTGAAATGGCCCATGATGCCTTCGCGGTATTGCTGCGGAATCTCCCAGATGCGGAAGAAGCCCAGGATGTGATCGATGCGCATCGCATCGAACGCGGCGGACATCCGGCGGAACCGTCGCCGCCACCAGGCGTAGCCGTCAGCCTCCATGCGAGGCCAGTGATACGTGGGGAAGCCCCAGTTCTGGCCCAGCTCCGCGAAGGCGTCCGGCGGCGCACCGGTCTGCCGGTCCATTCTGAACAATTCCGGCTCCGTCCACGCTTCGACGCTTGACCGGTCGATCCCGATGGGCAGATCGCCTTTGAAGGCCACGCCGTGCCCGTGACCGGCAGCCAACGCCTCGCTGAGCTGCCGATCCAGGTGATACTGCACCCAGCAGTGGAACATCACCTCGTCGTACTCCGGCTTGCCGGCCTTGAGCCACGTCCGGATTCGCCTCTGCTGGTACGTGGCGTGTTCGTCCCATTGCGTGAAGTCGGCGGTGCCGTGCAGATCGCGGAGCCTGCAAAACGCGGCGTACGGCACGAGCCAGTGCGCCTGCTCGCGGAGATAGTGTTTGAACGATCGCCCGGACGTTGCCGTCTTGCCAAGCCGGCTGTAGAGCCGGCGCAGGTACGCCAGCTTGTCCTTGAGCACTTTCTCGTAGTCCACTTGCGACAGACGATTCAGTGCGGCACGCCGTTTCGCATAGCCGTTCGGAAGCGGCACGTCGCAGTCCCGGAACACCTGTTCGATGTTGAGGTAGATCGGATGCAGTGCGGCGGTCGAGATCGCTTTGTACGGATAGGAGTCCCTCCACGTGAATTCGGACGACGTGTCGTTGACCGGCAGCAGTTGCACGAGGTGCAGGCCGCACCCGGAGGCCCACTCGGCGAACGGCGCCAAGTCGGCGAACTCTCCAATGCCGTAGCCGCGTTCACTCCGCAGCGAAAAGACCGGAATCGCCACGCCCGCCCCGCGCCATGGCTGGCAGTGCCAGTACTGCTCGTAGTTGACCACCAGGACATCGCATTTCGGCGGCACGCCATGAAACCAGCGATTGGGTCCGGCCTCGAATTGAACCAGGCGTTCAACGCGTTCGTCCCAAAGACCGAATTTGAACTCTATCGGCCCGGGGAACTCCTCGGCCGGAAGGTCCAACTCCCACAAAGGGTAATGCTCGCTCGACATCACTCGCGCCCGCGCCGACTTCCAGTCGCCCAGCAACGGATGGCCGCCGCTGATGCACAGTCGCTGCCATGCCATCACGCGCGGCGCCCGGATTGTCACACGGAGCCGGCGCTTCTGCGGGGATGGCATCCGCACGGCTTCTCTGCTTGGGTTGAAGATGATGCCGGCGAAGGCTTGTCGCAGGAACGCACCGTCGGGCAACTCGCAAGCCAGCCAGTGGTCCCAGACGGCCTGTTTGCCGCCGGTGATTTCAAGCCGGCGCAGCGCCGGCTCCCGTCGGCCATCCCCCCGGCCGTCGCGGAACTCATAACGGTATTCGAGCAGGGAACCTGGTTCAAGCCGGTCCAGCCGCAGCGACCAGAATCCGTCGCCCACGTGCTGCATCGGGTGGACTTGTCGTTCGGCTGCGCCCTTGCCCCTCGCAGGCGTCAGACACTCCAGGAAGAGGTTCTCTCCCCAGCGCGTGTAGTAGTGGATTCTGAAGGTCACTGACGCTTTGGCACCGCGAGTCGGCCTGGCGCGGGTCATGGCATCACCTCGAAGTAGCAGGCGGTCAGTGGCGGCAACGGCGGCATGTCAACGCCACTCTCACGCAGCGCCAAAGCGGTGGTCGTCACTCGCAGCGGGTCCTTAGCGGCCAAGCGGTCGCAGAACTCGATCTTCGCATCGCCGGCGGCCGCACCCAGCGCCGCAATCGCCTCGGGTGAGAAGGCAATGCGGACGTCCCGCAGGGTTTGCTGGCCATGGAGATTGGCCACGATCAGGAATCGCTGACCACCGGTCTTTTCGTGCCGGAGGAATGCATAGAGCCAGTGGCCGCTGGTGGTCTCACCATCCAGCCGTCCGAATCGCGGATTCTGGTTGTTCGCACGGTTCAACGGAATGAACTCGCCACGGCGCAAAGCCGGCTCGTTCGTCAGCGTGAGCAGGCGGGCATACCATGCTCGCAGTTCTATCTGCTGCGACGCAAGTCGGCCGCCATCATAACGGTGACCGTTCACCCACTTGGCGAGCTCAGGCATGGACCAGTAGTCAAAGATGCTCGTGCGGGCGTCGTCGCCGCCGAAGCCCTCCGCGCCGAGGGCAGGTTCGCCCACCTCCTGGGCGTTGTAGACGAGCAGCGGCCCGCGGCCCAGGCCGAAGAGGATCGCCGACACCGGCCGGCCCACGGCTGCCCCGAGCCCGCCCCATTGAGTCGGGTTGGCCAGCCGGACTTCGTCGTGGTTCTCGGCATAGCGCAGCGATCGGTGCAGGGGTGCGACCGCGCCCAGCACGCCGTCGAGATCGTTCGCCCATTTCGGGCCGTCGTAGAGTCCCTTGAGGATGTCGTAGCTCTGATCGTCATAGACCGCGTCGAAGCCGGCGTCAATCAGGGCCGTCAGCACGTTGCCGTCGGTGAGCTTGTTCGAGTCGTCGTCATAGGCTTCGGCCACGAACAGCATGCCGCCGTCGCGCTGTCGAGCCCGCTCGATGGCCCATCGCCAGAACTCCAGGGGCACCCAGTGGGCCATGTCGCAACGGAAGCCGTCCACGCCCAGCTTCTGCCAGTGTGCGAGCACGGCGTCCATCTTGACCCAGGTGTCCGGAATCGGCTTGTCGGGCTCGGCGGCTGTTGGATACTCCTTCGGCCCATGCCGGCCCTTGGTGAAATCGAATCCGTAGTTGAGTTTCACCGTCTCGTACCAGTCGCCGCCGTTGGGCGTCCATGACACGATGTTGTTGCCGGTGACCCTGCCGTGATCGCGTTCGCCGTCGAAAAACCCGTCACAGCCACCGACGACCTGGCAGGTTGGGCTGACCGGCTTGCCGTCCTTCACCGTGGGCAGGCGCAACGGCGGCCGGCCCTGAAGGTAGAAGAAATTGTTGCCAGGCGCGAAGAATCGGGAACAGTCATCCTTCGCACCAAAGCTGAGGTCCGGCCTCACCACGGAACGATAGCTGCGCGCCACGTGGTTCGGCACGCAGTCCATGATGGCCTTGAGCCCTTGGCCGTGGATGCGGGCCAGCAGCGCCTGGAACTCATCGAGACGACGGGCCGGCTCGTCGGCGTAGTCCGGGCACACATCGAAGTAGTCACGGATCGCAAACGGCGACCCCGCGATGCCCTTGAGCAAATCGGGATCGTCCGCCGGCAGGCCGATGCTCGAATAATCCGTGGCCGTGGCCTGGCGCAGCACGCCCAACAGCCACAAGTGCGTGACACCCAATTCCCGCAGAGAGCCCAGCGCGCGATCGTTCAAGTCACTGAACTTGCCGACCCCATTCTCCGCGAGCGTGCCATTGGGTCTGCGCGTTCCGTTCACGTTGCTGAACTGGCGGACGAAGAGCTGATAGATGCAGGGTCGTCCTGCGCGATCGCCGGCCCCCGCCGGCGGCAGCCACCCCGCACACACGGCAAACCAGACCACAGCGAGACGTGCAGCACCCGTGTATGGGCGGCGGATCGTTCGAGATACGGCCATGTTGTCCCTCACATTGCGTCGTCGATGGAAGCCGGCAAGGCCAGAGCCTCCTTTTTGCGTCCATTGGGCGCCTATTATTGCGCGGGCCCGCAGGCAAGTCAACTCAGGTTTCACGGATCGATGGCCGGCGTCTATGGGAATGATAATATGTGCACGCTGCGACAAAAACTTGCGGCACGAGTCCTTGAACAGGACCGTCCACCTGCTCATAATCCAGGCTGGCCAGGAGAATGGCCGTGTGTGCCGGACAATGACCATGGAGAGCAAGGGGCCTGATCCACTCCTGTCAGGCAGCCGCAGGCCAGATGCCCGATGCCATTTGGGGATAGACAAAGGAGATGAGGAATGTACACAAGACAGGTTCATGCACTGTTGCTTCTTGCGCTCGCCCAAACACCTATCGTGTCTTCGTCGTCCTGGGATTGCCAGGTGCTCCCATCCGAGCAGAAGGTCGAGGTGGACCCCCGGAGCAGGGCCACGATCACATTCGTGACGACGGCGCCGTCCTCGGACACCAATTTCTACTTTCACAGGCGATGTTTCCTCTGGAACAACCGCCTGATGCTCTTCTTTTCGGACCGCTTCGGCCGGACAGAAGTGATGGGCTACCTCGTGGACACAGGCGAGCTGCTGCGCCTCAACCAGGCGGAAGCGCCCGCGGCGGGATCGCCGGCAATCTCCCATAAGGGGGATTGGCTCTTCGTCTCCAGGGAACATGCCATCTACAAGTGGCACCTGGATGTCACCCTGAAGCCGCAAACCGCGGTACGCATCACCGAAACGAAGCTGGTGGAGATACCCCCCGAAGCGCAAGAGCGCTCTTTTCTGGAAGAGAACTGCGATGGCACCCTCCTCGCCTTCAGCTACCGCCTCGCCGGAGACTATTTCATTGGATTCTGCGATACCGCTACGGGTCGATTCCTGCCTCCGGCGAGACTCGACTTCAAGCCCGACCACCTACAGTTCCACCGGAGCCGACCCGACCTTCTGGCCTTCTGTCGCGTTTACGACAGCGATATGGCGCCGTTGGACCCGGCCGTGCCTCGCCATGCGCGCATCTGGTTCATGAATGTCAATACGCGCGTGCCCATTCCCGCCTTCTACCAGGTGCCGGGCGAGATCGTCACTCACGAATGCTGGTGGCTCAATGACCAGATGACGTTCGTTGGAGGTCATCATCACGAAGGCAACCGTGAGGAAGGTCACGTGAAGGTGCTTGACCTCAAGACCGGCGAGATCCGGATCATTGGGGCAGGCGCCTGGCTGGAAGATGCCACGGCGTATCAACTTTCCCAGGCGAACTGGTGGCACGCGTGCGGAAGCCCCAACGGCCAGTGGGTGGCGGCGGACAACTGGCACGGCATGGTCGCACTTTTCAACGCGAAGACGACCGAGAAGAAGATTTTGACCTCCGGACACCGCACCTATGGCGGCGGCCAACATCTGCACGTCGGGTGGGATCTGACCGGAGAACGCGTCGAGTTCACCTCGAACAAACTGGGCAATCCGGACGTCTGTATCGCGATCCTCCCCACGAACTAACTCTCTGAAGAGCGATTGGGCGAACTCATGCAGGTTGCGACGTCAGGTCTGCCACTCGTGGACGGTGTCGGGCGAGATGCAGCAAACGTCGCCGATCCCAACAGCAAGCCAAGCGTCGCGACAGTGACTCCTCACTCCGCCAGAATCTCAATGCCGCAGATCTGCGGGTTCTCGATGTTAGGCGTGAAGCCGATCACCAACTGGCCGTTTTCCACGGATACGCCTTTGTACTCTTTGACCAGGGGCTTGAGGAACCCGACGGTCTTGAACAGGTCGAGGTCCTTCAGCGTATCCCGGCCCGGCACACTGACGGAGAAGACCCTCTCCTGCGGCCCCATGATGCCCTCGAAGGTCTCTGCGAAGTGCAGGCGCACGGTGTACTTGCCATTGGGCACCGTGAACTTGTACGAGCCCATGCTGTATCGTTCAGTCTCGTAGATCCGTGGGATATCCGTGCCTGTGATCCCCACCTCCGGACGGTCTATGGTCATGCCGTCATCCGCGCCCCAGGTCTTACCGGCGCCCAATTCCTGGTCAGCGGCCCAGACGTTGCCGGACTTGTCCTTGTACGACTCAAAGGCTCCGCAATCGACCCGCAGCACGAACTTCTTGCCGGGCTCCGGGGCCGCCGCAGGGAGGACCGGTGGCCGGTTCGCCGCGGAAGGGCCGTCCTTAAACAGCAGTGGAGCGAACTCGCGCAGACTCCGGCGCCAGCTCTGGAACTCGTGAGCCGTATCCGCAGAGACGTAGAAGACGCTGTTGACACCGGCTTGCGTCAACGCGTCGGCGTTCGCTCTGGGGTCGCCGCCGAAGCCGCGACGACCGCCGCCGAGCTCGCGGCTGCCGTAGCTGACGAACACCAGCTTGACCTTCTCCTTGAAACCGGGCGTATTGTTGACATCGGCTGGGGAGATACTGCCTCCGCTGAAGAGGCCGATGTGCGAGAACTTGTCGAGGTTCTTCAGGGTGATTTGCCTGGTCTCCATGCCGCCCATAGAGAGGCCCGCCATGGCGCGATGGGGTTGATCGGCGAGCGTGCGGAAGTTGGCATCGATGTAGGGGATCAGCTCGTCAACGAGAACCGTCTGGAACGGGCCGATATCGAAATTTCTGAGGCCGCCGATCCGGACATCGTTGGTCATGCCGTAGGTCATCACGATGAGGAAGGGCTTCGTCTTGCCTTCGGCGATCAGGTTGTCCATGATGAGGTTGGCGTGGCCCTGGTTGCTCCAGGCAGTCTCATCCTCGCCCCAGCCGTGCTGCAGGTACAGCACCGGATACCGCTTGGCCTGATCCTTGTCGTAGTCGGGCGGCGTGTAGACAAAGGCGCGGCGTGAGGTCTTCGTGCTCTTCGAAGGGAAGAGAATCTGCTGCACTCGGCCGTGAGGAACGTCCTTGAGGGCGTAGAAGTCCCGGTCATGAGCGGGGATTTCGATACCGCTTTCCCACCGAGTCGAACCGTAGAAGTTCAAGGTGCCGGGATCGTTGAACGTCCCCCCATCGATCGTGAGATGGTAGTAGTGAAAGCCTTCGTCCAGGGGCTTCTGGGTAACACCCGTCCAGACGCCGTCCTCGCCTTTGTCGAGGGAGAAGCCGCCCCGTTCCCGTCCGCCCAGGCTCACGCTGACGCTTTGGGCCTGAGGCGCCACGATGCGGAATCGCGCATAGCGCTGGGAGTTGACCTGCGGGTACTCCTGGCCGGGCTGATTCAAGGTCGAGGGTTTCCAATCATTCGCTTCAGCAGGCTGACTCGCCTGCGCCAGACACAGCGGACCCCAAAGAGCAAGCGACAACACCAGTGCAGTCAGGTTACGGTTCATACATTCTCCTTTCGTCTCTCACGATGCTCCTGCCTTTCACGTTCTGTTGGCGCCTGGTTGATTCTACCGTCTGACTCGTCCAGACCGCCATCAGCTTGTATAACACCGCTCGGAAGGGCTGGATGTGAAATGAAAAAAGGAATCCGAGCGTGATTTTTTCCCCTCTCTTGACATTTTTCATAGCTCACTTCACTGTTTGTGTCGGTGATAAGATGAAGAGAACGTAACCGAAACAGCATGGATTGGCTATGGGGCAGGACAGACGCACTCTGGACTTCCTGGGGCTGTTCGTGCGGCACCAACAGGAGATCTATGCCTATATCCTGACTCTGGTGCCTCACGTGAACGATGCGGATGATTTGTTTCAGGACGGGATGACCGTCATGTGGCGCAAGTTCGACCAGTTCAAGCCGGGAACGAACTTCGCCGCCTGGGGTATTCAAATCATGCGTTATGAGATTCTCGAGTACCGTCGCCACCTGGCCCGCAGTAAACGAGTCTCCATCGAGGATTCGTTGTTCGAGGCATTGATGGACTACGTCCCCACCATTCAAGACGAACTGGCCGTGCGCATAGAGGCCCTGCGCAAGTGTCAGGCCCTCCTGGACGATCGGGCCAAGCGGATCCTCAAGATGCGCTATGAGCACAACACCCCAGTGGAGGAGATCGCTGCCTACCTGAAGGTATCCCGCCGCCACGTCTACCACATTCTCGGCCAGATCAATCGTGTACTGTTGCGCTGCATGCGCAGGACGCTGGCAGAAGGGAGCCGCCCGGCATGAGCACACCTCCTCTTCCCGATATGGATGAGCTGTTGCAGCGTCTGCTGGACGATCAGATCGAGCCCGACGAGATGGAGCGTCTCGTGAAGGCGATCCGTGAGGACCCCCGGGTGCGGGATTACTACATCGACAGCTTGCTGGTCTCCGCTGTGATCCGGCGTTCCAGCCAAGTGACCGGGGAGTTGTCCAAGTCAGATCTGATCCGGGCGCTCTCCAGCGGCGAGCCCCGATCAGGCTTCAAACGCGTTGTGCGACACCTCCGTTCCATCGCAGCGATCCTGATCCTTGGGGCCTTGATCTTCACGTCTGTGACCTTGTTCCGTCACTGGGCTCAAGGCCCGGCGATCGGCAGCCTAGTCGGGGCGTATGAGGCTCAATGGCGAGGGGCTCGTCCGCGTCCGGGCGAACCACTGCACAGCCGTGCGTACGACCTGCGCGATGGTCTGGCGAAGATGGAGCTGGGCCAGGGGACAAGTCTCCTGCTTGAAGCTCCTTGCCAAGTCAGATTGAAGAGCATTGACGAAGTGACCCTGAAGAAGGGCACGCTCACGGCTGTGGTCCCCCCGCAGGCCAAAGGATTCCGGGTACGGACACCCACGGCCCTCATCACGGACTTGGGTACGGAATTCGGGGTGATTGCGCGTTCCGACGGGAGCATCGAAGCTCATGTTCTGAAAGGCCACGTCAGCGTGGCCCTCGACCCCGATAGATCGGGTCGGCCGACATCGCTCGTCGTGAGTGAGGGGCAGGCCGCAACGGTTGACGCCACAGGACGGACGATTCGAGACGGGCTGGCTGCTCGGGCGGATTCCTTCCTCCTTCAACTGCCATCGTCCAGCCAACCCTCCAGTTCGGTGGGACGACTGAACCTCGCCGACATCGTGAGCGGAGGCAACGGCCGCGGCGCAGGCACGTCGGAGCGGGGGATCGACTTGGGGACCGGCCAGGTATTCAAGGGTCCCGCTACCACGATTCGGCGGGTCCGACAAAACGAGTTCCGGTCGGTGCCGCAGTTGCGCGGCATTGACGGCGTGTTCGTGCCCAACGGAGCCTTGGGCCCAGTCGTGATCAGCTCCACTGGACTGGCCTTCGCCGAATGTCCTCGGACGATGGGAAGTTACTATGGCGGCCCAGCGAATAGTGGCGAGTTCTTTGATATTCCAAGCCGCCAAGTCTATACGGCCCGGCTCGATGGCGTCAGTTATGGCACATCCACACATCCAGCCCTGAACTTCCATCCCAATGCAGGCATTACCTTCGACCTGGACCAGATTCGCCAGGACAACCCGGATATCCAGATCAATCGGTTCACCGCTGTGTGCGGCATACCAAAGGACTTGCCTCAAGCTCAGTTCAGCGCCGCCGATGTCTGGGTCCTTCTGGATGGCGTCGTTCGCCTTCACCTGCGCTATCCTGTGGAACGGAACGTTGTTGAGAGAATGGATGTGCCGGTCCCTACCCAGACACGGTTCCTGACGCTGGTCGCCACGTGCTCCGGGCGCGCGGACTATTCCTGGATCTTATTGGGTGACCCTTTTCTGGAGTGAGTGTTCACTCTTTAGGAGGCTGATATCATGATCGGTATGCACGCTGTGCTCCTAACGTGGATTCTGACTTTATCCGGTAGTACGGCTGTCGCGCAGCCGCCTGTGGAGCCGCTGAGTCTGTGGTACCGCCAGCCGGCCAAGCAGTGGGTCGAGGCCCTGGCCGTGGGCAATGGGCGGCTCGGGGCGATGGTCTTTGGCGGCATTGCACAGGAACGGATCCAATTGAATGAGGACACGCTCTGGGCCGGCGGGCCGTACGACCCGGCGAATCCCGACGCGCTGGAGGCGCTTCCAAAGGTGCGGGAACTGATCTTCGCCGGCCGATACCGGGAAGCGCACAACCTGATCGGGCAGAAGATGATGGCCAAGCCCTTGACCCAAATGCCCTATCAGTGCGTGGGGGACCTGTTGCTGGAGTTTCCCGGTGCCAACGGGGTGATGACGGATTACCGGCGAGACCTGAACCTGGATACAGCCGTGGCCACCGTCGCGTATACGATCGATTCAGTGCGCTACACGCGAGAAGTCTTCTCCAGCCCCGTGGATCGGGTCATCGTGATTCGCTTGAAAGCGGACAAGCCCGGCAAGATCACGTTTACGGCCGGCATGAAGCCGCCACAGAAGGCATCAGTAACGGTGGAGTCGCCCAACACTCTGATGATGCAAGGTGTCAACGGGGGGACTCGTGGCGTTGCCGGCGCCCTCAAGTATCAGGCGAGGGTGGCGGTTGCGGCTTGGGGCGGGCAAATCGTGCCGGCCGATGGCCAGATCACCGTCAACGATGCGGATTCCGCGTTACTGCTGATTGCGGCCGCGACCAGCTACAAGAGCTTCAAAGACGTGAGCGGCGATCCCGAGGCATTGACTAAAGATGCTATTGCCAGAGCAAGCAACAAGTCTTTCGAGACAATGCTCAAGGACCATACGGCTGCGCATCAGATGCTGTTTCGGCGAGTCACGCTGGACCTCGGCACGACTCCCGCTGCCCAACGTCCAACGGATGAACGGATTCGAGACCTCAACAAGACGAACGATCCACAACTGGCGGCGCTGTACTTTCAGTTTGGCCGGTATCTGCTGATCAGCAGCTCGCGACCGGGCTGTCAGCCGGCGAATCTCCAGGGCATCTGGAACGACAGCATGAACCCGCCCTGGCAAAGCAAGTACACGATCAATATCAACACCGAAATGAACTACTGGCCGGCCGAGCCGACGAACCTCGGCGAGTGCGTCGAGCCGCTCGTGGCGATGGTGATGGATCTGACCGAAACCGGCGCGCGCACGGCCCAAACCATGTACAACGCCGGCGGCTGGGTCACCCACCACAATACCGACCTGTGGCGGGCCTCCGCTCCGATCGACGGTCCCCAGTGGGGCATGTGGCCGATGGGCGGCGCCTGGCTGTGCCTGCACCTGTGGGACCACTACGACTATTCCCGCGACAAGGAATACCTGGCCAGGGTCTATCCGGCCCTGAAGGGAGCGACGCAGTTCTTCCTCAACACGCTGGTCGAAGAGCCCAAGCACAAATGGCTCGTGACGTGCCCGTCGCTGTCGCCGGAGAATGGGCATCCGTTCGGCACGAGCATCTGCGCGGGACCCACGATGGACATGCAGATCCTGCGCGACCTGTTCACCAACTGTATCCGCGCGGCGGAGATTCTCGGCGTCGATGAGGACTTGCGAGAACAGGCGGCCGCGACATGCCAGCGCCTGGCCCCGAACCAGATCGGCAGCGCGGGCCAGCTCCAGGAATGGCTGGAGGATTGGGACATGAAGGCCCCGGAGATTCATCACCGGCATGTCTCGCATCTCTACGGCCTGTATCCGAGCGATCAGATCCACGTGCGGACCACGCCCGATCTGGCGGCCGCGGTACGCAAGAGCCTGGAGATTCGCGGCGACGAAGCCACCGGCTGGGGCATCGGCTGGCGCCTGAACCTCTGGGCACGCCTCCACGACGCCGAGCACGCCTACACGATTCTCACGATGCTGCTGCGACCCGAGCGGACCTATCCGAACATGTTCGACGCCCATCCGCCATTCCAGATCGATGGCAACTTCGGCGGCACCTCCGGCATCGGCGAAATGCTCCTACAAAGCTGTGCCAGCGAGATCGAGCTGCTGCCCGCCTTGCCCAAAGCCTGGCCCAACGGCTCCGTCAAGGGTCTTCGCGCCCGCGGCGGCTTCGAGCTGGACATCCAGTGGAAGGACAGTAAGCTCGTGAACGTAACCGTGCGTTCGCTCGCCGGCGGCTCCTGCCGACTTCGCTACGGCGCCGTCACGCGAGACCTGAGCCTGGCCAAAGGCCAGAGCGCTCAATGGGACGGAGTCAAATGATGAGAGTAAGGGCCTTCCAGCCCGGGGTCTTGCAGGGTATGTGAGAAGTGGCCAGGCATCCTGCTCGTGAGATTCTGTGGCATCGGCATCCTGCCGATGATTCATGGGCTGAGAATTCCCACTGTAGTCATCCTCCTGGAAGAAGGTCTGTTGGCGTCGGTTTCCTCGCTGCGTGACGTGGCGAGCGATTACTGGAACCACCACTTTCGCAAATCGAGCCATATTCAAAGCTTGCCCAAGTCACGCCCCAGCGTCAACCCCGCCCCCGAATTCAGTATGGCATCCCAGGAATTCCAGGGCGCTGTTCGTGGTTGAATGCTCTTTCTTCTGTGGAGCGTCGGCGTATAATTCACCATGCCGTTGTATGCCAGAAGTGCTTCTTTCAGACATCTTGGTACTGAACATCATGGTTATCCAGACGGAACAATTGACGAAATTCTACGGCCGGGCGCGGGGCATCGACGACATCAACCTGTCCGTCGAGGAGGGAGAAGTCTTCGGCTTCTTGGGACCCAACGGTTCAGGCAAGACTACCACCATACGCATCCTGCTGGATTTCATCCGGGCCAGTTCCGGAAAGGCGCGGGTATTCGGCATGGATGTGCACACCGATGCGCCCCGGATCAAGTCTCGCCTCGGCTACCTGCCGGCCGAATACGGCATGTACGGGAAGATGAAAGCCGCCGACTATCTGCAATTCCTGGGGTCGGTGCGCGGCCATAGGACGCCGCGCCTGCAAGACAGACTCATAGAGTTGCTCGGGCTGGATGTATCCCGCCAGGTAAAATCCTTCTCCCACGGCACCAGGCAGAAATTGGCGGTGGTCCAGGCCTTCATGCACGACCCGGAGCTGCTGGTTCTGGACGAGCCCACCAGCGGCTTGGATCCGCTGATCCAGCAGCGGTTCTATGAGTTGATCTTGGAGGTGAAAGAGCGCGGCAGGACCGTCTTCTTGTCTTCTCATGTCCTTTCGGAGGTGGAACGCGTGTGCGACCGGGTGGCGATATTGAAAGAGGGCAGGCTAGTGGCACTGCACACGATCGCCGATCTGAAGAAGGTCCGGCTCAAGACCATCGAGGTGACCTTCGAGCGGGAGCCGGACGAGTCGATCTTCCGGTTGGAGGGTGTGCGGAAGATCGAGAAGAACGTCCGGACGGTTCGCTTGTGGGTCGATGCAAACATCAACGGCATCCTGCGGGCGATATCCCAATACCCCGTTGACAATATCTCGTGCCAGGACGCCCGCCTCGAGGACATCTTCCTGGAGTACTACTCCCAATGAGAATCTATCTGCGCTACCTGAGAAGCGAATGTGTCACGACACTGCTGTTCGCCCTGTTCCTGTTGGGGTCCGCCTACATCTTGGTCGCGATATTTCCGTCGATTGCCAAGATCCAGATGATGGAGGATTACTTCGACGCCATGCCGGCGTTCTTGAAGGCCTTTATAGGTCAGGAAATCATCAACATCACGACGCTGGAAGGGTTCCTGACCGTCGAGTATTTCAACACCACCTGGTTGCTCGTCATGGGGGTGTTCTCGTGTCTGTTCACCGGGGCCCTGGTGGCGGAAGAAACGGAGAAGAAGACACTGGAGATTCTCTTCTCCACGCCGGTGACGCGAACACGATTCCTCGTGAGCAAGTTTGCCGGTTTCATCACGCTGCTGATCTTCCTGTCGGCCGTCTCGTGTGTGGGGATATGCCTGGGCGAGTGGGAGATCGGCGAGAGCATGGACAAACGCTTGATGGTCTACGTGTTCGTGAGCGGCATGCTGTGCCTCGCGGCCGTGGGCAGCATTGGACTGTTCTTGTCATGTGTGTTTAACGAACAGCGGCGAGCCATCGGCGCGACCATCGCCGTCTTTTTCACACTATATATCTTCAACGTGATCGCCTTGCTGTTGGAGCAGCGTCCGACCTTGAAGTACTTCTCCCTCTTTCAATACTATGACGCCAGCAAAGTCTTTCAGCGAAAGGCCATACAGTGGCCGGACATGGCCATCCTGCTCGGCGTCTTCTCCGTCATGTTCGGCGCGTCTGTCGTCACCTTCCGCCGCAAAGAAATCTATGTGTAACACGAGCAATACGGTTCAGGAAGATCCCTTGTGCAGCAATGACCTTGTTATCCTGCGCGCGGCGAAGGATTCGGTCATTGCACGAGAGGCTCTTCCTGCGCGCAGGCCAATTCACTTGCCGTGTTCCGCATTCGAGACTAATCTCTCACAAAGGAGTATGGGCATGCAGTATTCTCGATCTCATCTGGGATTTGCGAGTCTGGTCGTGTTGACCGTTGGTGCTATTGCCGCAGCGCCGGCTCTTGCCGGGACCACCGCTGACGCGGCAAAACACTGGACGGCCGACAACGGCAATGGCACTTACTCCAACCCCCTGTTCTATGAGGAATTCGAGGACCCCGACGTCATCCGCGTCGGTGACGATTACTACCTCGCCGGCACCACCATGCACATGAACCCCGCCGTGCAGTTGATGCAATCGAAGGACCTGGTGAACTGGGAGCTCGCCGGCTACTGCATGGACAGGCTCGACCTCGGCCCGGCCTTCCGCCTGGAAGACGGCAAAGGCATCTACGGCCGCGGAATCTGGGCGCCCTGCATCCGCTATCACAACGGCATGTTCTACGTCTTCTCCAACGTCAACGGCGTGGGCCTCCAGGTCTTCCGCGCCAAGTCGATCTATGGTCCCTGGGAACGCAACCAACTGCCCGGAAGGCACGACCTGTCGGTCCTCTTCGATGACGACGGCAAGATCTACATCATCTCCGGCGCCCGCAGCCCCTATCCTATCGAAGAGCTCGCCCCGGATCTCAAGTCCTTTGTCCCCGGCGTCCGCCACCAACTGGACGCCAGGATGGGTGAAGGCCACCACCTCTACAAGATCAATGGCAAGTACTACGACATCTCCGCGATCCCCGGCGCGACCACGGATCAGATGGTCGCCCGCGCTGACTCGATTGATGGGCCGTGGACGGTCGAGCGCATGGTCCAGGGCGAGTCCCTGGGCGTGCCCACCGTGGCGCCCGCCCGCGTCACCGAGCGTGACCGCGGTCTGACCCTGCACCAGGGCGGCATGTGCGATACCTCCTCCGGCGAGTGGTGGAGCATCATCATGTCCGACCACGGCAGCGCGGGACGCATGGTCGCTCTCGTGCCCATCACCTGGGACAGTGGTTTCCCCCTCATCGGCCTGCCCGGCAACTTGCGCAGGGCGCCCAATACCTGGGTCAAGCCCAACACTGGTTTCACACAGGACCCCAAGCCGTCGTTCATTCACGACGACAACTTCGACGGCGGCGAGCTCAATCCGCTCTGGCAGTGGAACCATGTTCCCGATGACACCAAGTGGTCCATCACCGAGAAGCCCGGCGTGCTTCGGCTTCATTCCTTGCCCGCTGATGACTTCTATGCCGCCCGCAACAGCATCTGCCAGCGGCCGCCAGCGCCCGAGTCTATTATGACCGTCGAGTTGGACACATCGGGCATGGTCGCGGGAGACACGGCAGGTCTGGCGCTGCTGAGTTCTCCCTATGCCTGGATCGCCGTGGTGAAGACCGCGGAGGGCAGGACGCTACAGATGCTCGACAACACCGGCAGCGGCGGCGGACGCCGAGGCGCCCCCGCGACTCCGCCCAAGCCTCCCACAATGGGCCCGGCCAATCCACCCGAGCATCTCTGGCTCCGCGTCCACTGCAACTTTGACACGGACCAGGCCGTTTTCAGTTGGAGCGCCGATGGCAAGGAATTCGCGCCTCTGGGCAATCCCTTCACCATGACCTTCCAGTTGACGACCTTTCAGGGGGTACGTCCCGCCCTGTTCCATTACAACACTTCGGGACAGCCCGGCGGTTATGCCGACTTCGACAACTACACGGTCGAGGAACCGCGGGCGCGGGGCATCGAACGCGAGATTCCCATGGGCAAGACCATCGTTCTGACCAGCGGCGCCGACGGCAGCATCCTGGTCGCCGACACGCAGAACAGCACGCTGGTGAATGCGACAGCCGATGCAAGCGGCGCGGTGCCCCAGAATGCGAAGTTCCAGGTGGTCGATCTGGGCTTGGGCCGTGTGGCGCTCAAGGCCACCAACGGCAAGGTGGTTTCCGTCGGCGAGAGCGGCGTGGTTCTCAAGGACCTGGCCGGCGCCAAACCCGGTAGCGCCGAATCGTTCCAGTGGGTCAATCTGATGCGTGGCGACACGATGCTCATGTCTCTGACGAACCACAAGTACCTGGCCACCACGCCCAACAGCCCCGGCCCGGTCACGGTGACCTCCACCGGGCCCACCGCCGCCCGCAAGAGCGGCGCTGAGTTCAAATGGAAAACCGCTGAATAAAAACGCTTCTGGTTCGTTCTTGTCATGCTGTCAATCATGGGAGGTATGAACGGGATGTTCAAGAAACACATGACATCGACACACCTGCTTCTGCTTTGCCTGGCGCTATGTACTGCATCTTTGGCCGCTCCGCTTAAGCCGCGTATTATCGTACTGACTGACATATCGCCCAACAACGTGGAGCCCGATGATATGGAGTCCATGATTCGGCTTCTCGTGCACGCCGACCTGTTCGAGATCGAAGGTCTGGTCGCCACCACCGGCTGGAGCAACAGCGGCGGTCAGGAACGTCCTGATCTTATTCGCGATGCGATCAACGCCTACGAGAAGGATCTGCCCAACCTTCGAAAACGTTCCAAACAGGAGGGTCATGTGAGCGATGAGTCTCAACAACAGATCGGTTACTGGCCGAGTGCAGACTATCTGCGATCCCGCACAGTGCTTGGCAGCTCCAAAAGGGGCATGAGTTTCATCGGTGAAGGAAATGATTCTCCCGGCAGCGATCTGATCATCAAGATGGCCGATGAAAAGGATGAACGACCTATCTGGGTCCTTGCCTGGGGAGGCGGCAACACGCTTGCTCAGGCGATCTGGCGCGTCCGCGAAGATCGAACCGCAGGACAGCTCAAGGAGCTTCTGCATAAGATCCGCGCCTACACGATCACGGATCAGGACCGAGGATACCAGCGAGGCACCCCCTATGACATCAGCTCCCACCAATGGATGCGCAGGGAGTTCGGCAAGGACCTTCTTTTCATATGGGATGAATGCGCATGGACACATCAGAACGATACCGGAAGACGCAACTGGGGCCAATACGAGACTCACATTCAGAACCATGGCAGCCTTGGCAAAATCTACCCCAAATACAAATATGGCGTGGAAGGTGACACCCCTTCATTCCTGTATGTCTTGCCCAACGGACTTAACAGCCCTGAGAATCCGGGTTATGGCGGTTGGGGTGGTCTTTCTGTCTGGTCGCTGGGCCCGGACAACGAGATCTACGCTTATACGAACCATCCGGGAATTGAGGCATATTCTACTTGCAGGAAGTACCAAGAGCATTTCTATCCTGCCATATTCAACAATTTTGCGGCCCGGATGGACTGGGCAAAGGACGGTGCCAGCAACCGGAACCCGGTGGTGGTCATCAACGGAGACAGTACCATTGCCAGTATCGCGGTTACCCCCGTTCAAGGTACTTCAGTCACGCTCGACGCTTCAGCATCCTATGATCCAGATGGTGACAGACTGACGTTCTCATGGTGGGTTTTATCCGAGGCGGGCACCTATTCGCAGGATGTGATCCTCTCAGGCAGCAACTCAAACCGTGCAACAGTGGAGGTCCCTTCCGACTCGGCAGGAAAGAGCTTCCACATCATCTGTGAGGTGACGGATGACGGAACACATAACCTCACCGGTTATCGCAGAATTGTCTTTGAGCCGACGAGGCCGGCCCCGAGAACCGATCCGTAGCGAATTGGCGTCTGATGAGACACCGTCGCCGCCAAGCGGCCCTTTGCCACGCCGCTCCAGTGGAAGTCCACTGGTGTGTTGATCAAACCGGTCTCCGATGCGAACCACACCATCGTGTCCGTCAAAGACCCTACGATCGTCCGCTTCAAGGACCTGTGGCACGTCTACGCGACGGTCTACTCGACGTCGGCCAGGACCTGGAACATGGTGTACGTGAACTTCCAGGACTGGTCGGATGCCCCCAACGCCAAGCTGACCTTTGTCGATGTCAATCGGGGTCTGAGAGGGTATCACTGTGCACCGAGTTTGTTCTACTTCCGTCCGCACAAGAAATGGTACCTGGTTCTTCAGTCGCAGCAGCCTCAGTATTGCACGGCCGACGACATTTCCAGGCCCCAAACCTGGACCAAGCCGCAGAACTTCTTTGAAAGACAACCTGCAAGCATGCCAAGGCTTCCGATTGACTACCACGTGATCTGCGATGACACGCATGCCTATCTGTTCTTCACCGGCGACGACGGCCGCTTCTATCGCAGCCGAACCAGGATCGAGGACTTCCCCAAGGGCATGAGCAACCCGGAGATTGCCATCCAGGACCGGCGAGACAACCTTTTTGAGGCGAGCATTACCTACAAGATCAAAGGCACCGATACCTATCTGACTCTGATCGAGGCTCTGAGCCCCGCACGGTACTACCGCGCCTGGATCTCCGACCGCCTCGACGGCGAATGGACGCCCGTTCCGGATGCCGACTCATGGCAGAAGCCCTTCGCAGGGATCAACAACGTCACCTTCGAGGACGGCGTGGCGCCCTGGACCCGGGACATCAGTCACGGAGAGCTGATTCGCGACGGATATGACGAGACAATGACCATCGACCCCAATAACCTGCAACTACTCTACCAGGGTCGTGATCCGGCAATCAACGGGCGGTACGAGCTGTTGCCCTATCGACTCGCTCTCTTGAGACTGGAGAGGACTGGACGATGAGGAACGCATTTGTCCTCGGCCTGCTCGTCTCCATGGGATTGCCGGTGAGCCGCGTCTCGGTACCCCGTGTCTTTGCATGGCCCGCTCCGGAGCACGAGACTCCCGGAGCCGATCTGCGTCAGCTCCGGTCGTGGCTCGCTTCAGCTCCAGATCGGTCTTCGCTCGCTATGAGACCTCCGACGCCGGATACTCGTTGAACGCGAGACACTCCGAGGATAGCATGTTGGGCGAGCCTCGCGGAGGCTGGCAAGGGTCCATATTCATTGGCAAGGGCGAACGATGAACGGAATGCGGAGAGCACTTCTCGGATTGGTGACCATCCTCGGGGTGTCGGCCCTTGCGGGGCTGGTGTCCGCTCAGGCTCTACCCGACGCGCTGGAACGTGGTTTCGCAGACCCACCGGATTCGGCCAGGCCACGGACCTGGTGGCATTGGACCGGCGGCAACGTCACGAAAGAGGGGATCACGAAGGACCTCGAATGGATGAAGCGCGTCGGGATCGCCGGCGCGCAACTGGCGGACGTGAGCTTCGGAAGCGGCCAGACCGTCGAGAAGAAGGTCGAGTTTGGAAGCCCCGAGTGGTTGGAGTGCCTCCGCCACGCCGCATCCGAGGCCCAGCGGTTGGGATTGGAGCTGGCGATCTTCAGCTCCGCCGGCTGGAGCGAGACGGGTGGGCCGTGGGTCAAGCCCGAGCAGGCGATGAAGAAGCTCGTCTGGAGTGAGACGGTTGTGGAAGGACCGGGACAGTTCGCGGGCAAGCTGCCGCAGCCCCCGTCCTGCAACGGTGCATTTCAGAATCTGACTGCCGGAGGGCGACGGCCGCAGCAGGATCCCACCTGGTACGGCGACAGCGCGGTCATCGCTTTCCCCACTCCTGCGGCGGAGGTTGACATGGTCGCCCTCCATCCAGAGGTCACCACCAGCGCCGGCAACATCGACACGGCTCCGTTGTTCGACGACGACTGGAATTCGGCGGCGACGATCCCCGCGCCTGCAACCGGTGCAGCGGCCTGGCTTCAGATCGAATTCGCCCGACCCTTTCGCGCCCGCGCGATCACGATTGCCGGAAATGCCGGCATCCCGGTCGGTCGAGTGCTGGCGGGCGACGACACGACGCACCTTCGAACGCTCGTGACGCTGCCCGGTACACAACTCTACCGCCAGGGTCGGATACGTACACTCGCACTCCCTGAGACGTTGGCGAAGATCTACCGCATCGAGATGACCGCAGCGCCGTTGGGGCCTGGCCCAACGATGAGCCAGGAGCCGACGGAGCCGGCAGAGCGGTACTCACTCACAGAAGTGCGACTTCATTCCGGCGCCCGCGTGCACCGCTGGGAGGAAAAGGCCGGTTTCAGCCACCTGTTCGAGTACGAGAGTGTCCCGACTCCGGAAGTGCCGGCCGACACGGCGATCCGCCGATTCGAGGTGATCGATCTGACCTCCAGAATGGCTCCCGACGGCAGCCTGGACTGGGACGTGCCGGCCGGCCATTGGACCATTTTGCGTATGGGCTACTCACTGACCGGGGCCAAGAACCGGCCGGCCCCGCCCACCGGATCGGGCTACGAGGCCGACAAGCTGAGCCCCAAGCACATGGAAGCTTACTACCACGGCTACTTCGATCCGCTGGCCAAGGCGCTCGGGCCGCTGTTCGGCAAGAGCCTTCAGTATGTGCTGATGGATAGCTGGGAGGCAGGGCGTCAGAACTGGACGGAGGACATGATCGGTGAGTTTCGGCGAAGGCGGGGCTACGATCCGAGACCCTACCTGGCTGCCCTGACCGGGCGCATCGTGGAAAGCGCCGAGACAAGCGACCGCTTCCTGTGGGATTTTCGCCGGACGCTGGCCGATATGTGGGCCGACTATCACTACGGCGTGATGGCAGATCTCTTGAAGAAGCAGGGGGTCGGGATCTACGCCGAGGCCGCTGGCGTCTCGCTGGAGATTCCCGAAGACACCCTGCTGAACAAGAGCAAAGTGGCCATCCCGATGGGTGAATTCTGGGTGGGCAAGATGCATCCGCCCCTGATGTACTACCAGGACGTTCGCGGGGCGGCCTCGGCGTCGCACGTCTACGGCAAGACCCTTGTGGCCGCCGAAGCGTTCACCGGCGGCGGCTACGAGACGCCCTACACGCTGAAGAAGGTCAGTGATTACTGGTTTGCCCAGGGCGTCAACCGGATCGTCTTCCATACCTCGGCGCATCAGCCACTCGACACCAAGCCCGGCAACACGATGGTCGGCACGCACATTCACCGTAATATCACGTGGGCGGAACAGGCAGCGCCCTTCATGACCTATCTGGCGCGCCAGTCGTTCCTGCTGCAACAGGGTCTGTTCGTGGCGGATCTGGCATACCTGCTGAACGAAGGCGCGCCCTCGACGATGCCGATCTGGGGCGCGCGATTGACGCCAAAGCCCCCTGAGGGGTATGACTTCGACTACATCAACGCTGATGCGTTGCTGAACCGAATGTCGGTCGGTTCTGACGGCCGGCTGATGCTGCCGGATGGTATGAGCTACCGTGTGCTGGTGCTGCCGCAGACGGACAAGATGCGGCCGGAGCTGCTCCGGAAGATTCGCGATCTGGTTGTGGGTGGTGCAACCGTAGTGGGAATGAGGCCGGAGCGCTCGCCAAGCCTTGCGGGCTTCCCGGACGCCGATGAGCGGGTCCAGGCACTGGCTGCTGAACTGTGGGGCGACCTCGACGGCGTCAGTCGCACGATTCGCTTCTGCGGAAAGGGCAGGATCGTCTGGGGCTTGCCGCTGGAGGACGTTCTGGTGTCGTTGCGGATTCCCAAGGATGTCGAGTTCGGCAAGGGGCTGGACGCCGATATCGTCTGGACTCATCGGCAGGCCCCCGATATCGACATCTACTACATCGCGAACCTCACGGACACGGCCCAGGATGTTCAGGCTCGCTTTCGCGTCGGCGGCAAGGAGGCGGAGCTCTGGTATCCGGACACAGGTCGGATCGAACCGGCTTCATACCACGTTGCGGAGGATCGTACGACTGTCCCACTGCGTTTGTCACCGCGTGAGAGTGTATTCATCGTCTTCCGACGGGCCGCTACGTCGCCAACGCGTACACTGCCGCAGCACGCCGGCACGAAGCTGGCGACTGTGGGCGGACCTTGGGACGTCACATTCCCTTCGAACCTCGGCGCGCCTGAGCAGATTCAGCTCGCCACTCTGAAATCCTGGACGGCCCACGCGGATCAGGGAGTGAGGTACTTTTCCGGCACAGCCACCTACATGAAAGCCCTGTCGGCGCCGCAGAGATGGTTCCAGTCGGGTGCCCAATGCGTGCTGGATCTTGGGACAGTCCACGATATCGCAGAGGTGTCGGTCAACGGCATGTGGCTGGCAACGATATGGAAGCCGCCGTATCAAGTTGACGTGACCGATGCGCTGAAGCCGGGAGAGAACCGCTTGGAAGTCAAGGTCACCAATCAGTGGACGAATCGCCTGATCGGCGACCGGCTGGCTCCGCCCGACAAGAAGGTGTTGGCCGTACCCGCCTTCGGTCCCTTCGGCCCAATGGACGGTCCCGGTGGACGCAACCCGGACCCGCCTGCGTCGGGATTGCTGGGCCCGGTCACGGTGACCTCTACAGTCAGTCAGTGAACACATATCCTGAAAGGGCAGGTCCGATGACAACTCGTTGTAGTCTGGTCCTGTTGTTCGTTTGGGGCGTGGCGCACGCGCAGATCGCCGACTCGCGCGACGACAGCGTCGCGAACATCCCCGTCAACTATACCGAGGCGAAGGTCGGCCAGTATACGCTGCCGGACGTGCTGAGACTCTCGGACGGCCGACCCGTGCGCGATGCCGCCACCTGGTACGAGAAGCGCCGGCCGGAGATTGTCAGGCTGTTCGAGGAGAATCAGTACGGCCGGAGCCCGGGCCGTCCGGCCGACATGAGCTTCGATGTGTTCGACAAGGCGACGCCGGCGTTCGATGGAAAGGCGACCCGAAGGCAAGTGACGGTCTATTTCTCCAAGGACAAGGCCGGCCCCCAGATGGATCTGCTGATCTACCTGCCTGCCGGCGCCGGCAAGCCGGTGCCGCTGCTGCTGAACCTGGGCTTCAGTGCGAACAATACGGCGGTGAAGGACCCGAATGTGAAAGTCGGCACGAGGTGGGACCCGCGACAGAAACGGAGGGTGCCCGCCACGAGAGGCTTCTGGTTCTTCGACGTGCTGCCTGTACTGGAGAAGGGGTTCGGTTTCGCCACCTTCAATTGCAGTGACGTTGATCCGGATGCATTGGGCGCGGTCCCCTACGGCGTGCGGAAGCTGTATCTGAAAGAGGGACAGACCGAGCCCGCACGGGACGAGTGGGGTTCCATCGCGGCCTGGGCGTGGGGGCTGAGCCGTGCCGTCGACTACTTCGAGACGGACAAGGACGTGGACGCCAGTTGCATCGCCATCATGGGCGTGTCCCGACTGGGAAAGACCGTGTTGTGGGCGGGCGCGCGTGACACTCGTATCGCGATGGTGATCGCCAGTTGTTCGGGCGAAGGTGGCGCAGCCCTGAGCCGGCGAAACTACGGCGAGACCATCAAGCATCTGGTTGCGCCGACACGGTACCCCTATCAGTTCTGTGCCAACTATGCAAAGTGGGCGGACAGAGTCGAGGAGTTTCCCATCGATGCGCACATGCTCATCGCGCTGATCGCGCCGCGCCCGGTGCTTCTGCAAACGGGTACCGCCGACAAATGGTCGGACCCCTACGGTGAGTTCCTTGCGGCCCTTGCCGCTGGACCGGTGTATGAGCTACTCGGCAAACGAGGACTGGGCGTAGACAAGATGCCCACCGCCGGGAAGCCCATCCTGCATACAATCGGCTACTTCATGCATGAGGGCGGGCACGGCCCCCTACCGGCAGACTGGTCGGTGTTCCTGGAGTTCATGCAGACGCATCTGCACCCGTGAGCACCACAGTGCAATCGAGCTGCCTTGCTGCAAACCACTCATGGTCTGTCAGTCCGGCCGCTTCCCCGGCGCGCAAGAAGAGGGCCGTGAGGAAATCCCCACGGCCCTCTGTACTACTCACTTCAGCAAAGTCGCGGGCAGTTGCCGGAATCCTCAGTGCCCAGCGAAGGAAACGCCAGGCGCCTGCGAATCACTCGGCAAGCACGCCGAACAACTCCACTCACTTGCACATGTACGCGACCGCATTGAGGAACATCTGAGCGCCATCCGCGGCCAAGTCAAACATACCTGCCGTCTCGGACGTCTTGCCACCGTTCTCACGAGAGCCGGTCAAGAACAGCAGTCGAGGACCAGCCAGCACGCTCGAGCCAGCGCCGCCATCGTGCGTCAGCGTAGCCCCGGCCGCCCACTCGGCGATCAGCACGGACCCAGCAGTAACAGTGCCCGATGCCTCCGCGAGTGTAGCCAGGACCGTTCCCTCGTCATCGATCGGATCGGTAACGACCGAGATGCCGTACGCGGTGGTCCCGTCGGTCGGATACACAGCGAGCCCAGCATAGGCATTGTCCATCACGCCACCGGTGATCGCGATACCCGTGAAGATCGGATGTGCCGGGTCTGCGACCGCCAGCTTGATGTCCCCGGTGGTATCCGGGATGTTGGTGCCGGTGTAGTAGCCCATGCGGCTCTTCCGCGCGGTGTACCCATTCAGGACGATCATGGGAGCGGTGACGCCGTTCCAGTTGTCAGCGTTGGCATTCTGGAAGCTGCTGCTGGCGACCGAGCGACTGACGATCACCAGGTCTGCTGCATTGACCACGGCCAGGTCGGGACTGCCCGTCTGAAGAAGGCGGGTCACCTTGTAGCCGTTGGCCTCCAGCAGATCGGTGTACCCCTTGTCGGCAGCCGCAGTGAAGCCGATAGCAGCCGCAGCACTCGAGGGCGTGTTATCCCCGGTATGGAAGGAGACGAACACAACGTTCTTCTCGAGCGGCGCACAGGCGAGGAGCTCGACCTCGGCGATCTGCATACTGTTGGCGCTGGCGGGTCCGCGAATCGCGGTGAACAGCACCTTGTACATCGAGTACGCCACGTCATTCTCGAACTTGATCGGCGTGGTGGTCTTGGTTTGCCGCGGCCAGTCCGTGGCGCCCGCGAAGTCGACGATGTCACCAGTGGCAATTACCGTCCACGTTGCGCCGTCATCGTTGGAGCCCGAAAGCTCGAACGCGATCGGATCACGATCTGGCGAATCATTGGCGGAGGTGAACGTCATGCCTCGAACGAGCGCCGGACCGGCTGCCAGCTTCACTGTGAAGCCGGAGGCCGTCTCGCCCTCATCGAAGTCGCCCTTGAAGTTCAGGTACTTCGTCGACACCTTGTTGTCGATCACGAGCGGAGGCAGCTCGCCGCACGGCGACACGTTGGTAGACGAGTTGCCGCCGCAGACGTCGCTTTCCGGAATACCGTGGACTTCATCACCAGGCTTGGTGACGTCATACGCCTTGGCCACGCAGACATTGCGGATCTGAACGGTGCCCAGGCCATCCGCGGCCGGTGCCAGGCTATTGCCAACACCGACGGACAGCTTGGCCACATTGGCCAGATCGAGGCCGGCCAGAGAAGCCAGCGGAACATCTACGCTCGTCCAGGCGGTAACCGTGGTCGCCGCCGGATTGCCGAGATCGACCACAGCCACGGCACCCGCTGCATCCTCCACCGCCACGTACATCGGTTGAGCCGAGTTGCCCAGGCCGATGTCTACGGCGTTGGCGCTCTGCTCATCCACACCGCCGCTGACGGAGACCTCGGAGAACTTGTACGTGCCAAACGTGGTCGCATTGACGTGGGATGTCGCGAACAGGCCAATGTAGACCGTCTCGGCCATCTCAAGCGTCATGGGGTTCGATATAGCACCGCCCGAAGTGTCCGGCGACGTGTCTGTCCAAAGCTGCCAGTCCACGCCATCCGCAGAGTAGTACGCGGTGATCGTGTTGCCTTCGCGAACGAGCTTCACCCAAGACGGCGGTGCCACTGTGATATCCCCGTGCAGACTGCTGGAGTTTCCGCCAGTCGTCAGACGACCCTGGAAACCTCCGCCGCCGCCCTCGCCGCCGGTCAGAGCCATGATCAAGTGCTTGGAGTTGGCCGTGAGCGTCTCACGAATCATGACGCCGGCCTTGGCCCAAGCGTTGGTCTGCTGTACGCTGTCCACGCGTCCCTGGATCGAACCGTCGCCCGTAAGCTTCATGTAGGCGAAGTGGAACTGGTCCGACGTACCCCAGATGTCAGCGCCCGAGGCCTTGAGTGTGTAAGCACCGGGGCCATCGATCGTGGTCTCACCTGATTCTGCCGCGCCGGCCGCACCCATGAACTCCAGAGACAGGGCCGCGGTGTCGCCCATCTTCGCCCAATCCGCCGGCACATCATAAGCCAGCTCAGTGAAGAACGGGCTGTCGGCGTTGTTGTACGCCAAGGCCTTCTGAGCCATGTCGATGACCAGGTAATCCGCGGTCTTGAAGCTCCAGACGCCGCCCTTCCACGGACTGCCGGCCTCGACATCGTTGACCTCGTCAACACGCCAATAATAGGTCTTGTTCAGACCGAGATCGGTCAGTTCCAAGGTCTTCACATCTGCGCCAACCCGACCCTGATAGAGCGGGGAGGCGGTGTCCGCAGCCGCCACAGCGGCCGCGCTATCGCCGAAGTAGATGTCCTGTGCTTCCGCTGCAACGCCAGGAGCCCAACTCAGTGTCAGAGACTGGGCGACATTCGTGGCGCCACTCGCCGGCTTCGGGAACTGGGCCCAGTAGCCGACAAACAGCTCGCAGAAGCCAGCCGGGATCACCTGCCGCGGAAGATCGGGACCTTGCCATGCGACGGAGCAGTTGTCACCACCGCCGCCTTCCTTCCACAGCGCGTCAATGAAGTACACGGCTTCACCGAGAGTCTGAACAGCAGACTTCTGAGAGGCCAACGAGTCAAACGCATCCGCGCCGGTCCAGGTGGCCACGGAGGCGATCAACTTCGCATCGGCCGGCGTGGCGCCGAACCACAGCTCGGAGGCATCATCGCTGGCGATCCAGAAGGTGTAGTCGCCGGCAGCCGGAACGTGCAACCAGGCCGACATGCGTCCGCCGTAGTTGTCAGCGATATCGGGGCTCTTGAAGCTCGGCACGAGGTCGCTCCACGTCGGGTTCGCCGGGAAGTCCACGCTGCTCGTGAGGTCGGTTACGGCTGTTCCGCCGATGCCTTCCCAGATCTCGCGTTTGATCTTGCCGAGGGTCTCCAGTGTGGTCTTGAAGCTCCACACATCGCCGACGTACGTGTCGCCCAGAGCATCGAGCTCATCGACACGCCAATAGTAGGTCGTATCGAAGGCCAGAGCCTCGGTCACCTCGAACGTCGCATCCACCAGATCGCTGGCCACGAGGACGCTGGCATCGCCGGCTTCCACGAGGGCCTTGTCCGCTCCCAGGTACACGCTGTGCATCGGGAAGTTCTGTCCGGCTTTCCAACTCAGGACCGGTGTCACGGACTGTCCCAGGGCGCCGTCCATCGGGCTGGGCTCAGTGGCCTTCGCCGGCATGACGGTGAAGCTCCACACCTTGCCGGTGTGCAGCACGTTGCTCGTGTCGGTCGTGTCCACGCGCCAATAGTACGTCACGCCCGGCTCGAGAATCCCAGGATAGAAGAACAGAGCCATGGACGATGGCTGCTTGCCCTGGAAATCAGCAGCCCCCAGGTCCGGGCTGGTGCCCATGTAGATGTCATCCGCCTTGGCGTTCTGGCCCGGCGTCCAGGTGAACAACCCGGCAACGACATCCTTCTCGCCATTGGCCGGACTCGGGTCCTTGGCGATGTAGATCAGCACAGGCGCTTCTGACTCAAGATACTCGCTGGCGATCGGGGTGGGGCCCTCGATGCCGGGGCCGGCCCAGCCGACGCCGACGCAGCCGCCGCCGGTGCCGTCAGACATCAGGACCTGCATGAAGTACCGCTGGCCTGCCTCCAGGTAGACCGGCGCGGACTTGTAGCTCGTGCCCGGGGAACCCGAGGTGTACGTCCAGTCCTCGTAGTTCATCCAGCCCTCGACGTTGCAGATCCTCGCCAGGTTGTCGGCGGTGTCATCCGTGCTCAGCCACACCTCGCTGTCGTCATCGCTGGTCGTCCAGAAGGTGTAGTCGCCGCTGGTCGGCGGGGTCAGCCAGCCCGTGATACGAACGCCGAAGTAATCCCAGGCGGCCTGATCCGGCAGAGAGAAACTATCCAGTTGCCCGTCAGTCAGCGGATTGTTCGGGAAGTCAGCGCTGGCCTTGAGGTTATCAAGGTTGTCGTTGACAGGGCCGCCGAACCAGTACTGCACGAGCACCTTGCCTTTGACTACGTCGGCTGACGCGCCGGCGGCGAATACCAGCGACAGAGCCAAGGCCATTAAACACAATCTTCTTCGATACATTTCGATCCTCCTTCACTAATGTCACTGTTTCAGGCGCCGGTTACGCACCGCGCGCCGTCCCTCCTCATGTTGTAGATCGCTCCATCCATCGGTGGTCCTCACCCAAGCTCACACATCCCAACTTCTCCACCATGCTTCTTATGATCGAATCGGACGGTTCACCTCCTTTCCGCAAGATAGACTGATACTCACCGCTTGAAAATGGATGGACAGAATCCGAGATGCGGTACGATGAACGCACCCAACTCCCCCGAGTACTGTGTGCTGAGCGAAACTCACTCCGTGTCAGGGCCTCCGACTCTGACTTGCCGTGTCATCGCACTGACCTCCAGAACCGACGCAGGGCGACACAAAGCGCGCTGCGTTCCTTGAGGGCAGGACACACACTCAAGCCTATTTTATATACTATCGGCGTCGCGACTGCAACTCTTTTTCAGAATCTTGCCCGCGTCGTCGTCCTGCCCGACTCTGGAGTACACACATGTGCTGAACCTCACACTATGCGGGCCTGCATTATCACTATATCTTACGACTTCTCCGTTGCGCTTTCAAGCCCAAAGGGACGGAATTCTGGCCACAGCGATCTATTTTTTTAGGACCCAGCCCCCGAGGAACGGTCTACCGGGGAACACTCACAGGACAGGCACATGCCAATGACATAGACAAGGCAGGTACGGCCGACTCTATCGACGCAATCGGGAGCCCGATGTGCCACTCTACAGGGCAACCGCAATGTAAGTAGGGACCAGAAAAGCATTTATGGCCACGTCCTTCCCCCACGGGAGGGCGGCGTGTCTGCCGTCGTCTTGCCCGTTCGTCGCTTCTCGGTCGATGATGGGAGAAACGTCCCGGCGAACACCGTCGGGACGCAAGGCCGGCTGATTATGGGAGGCTGCCTCGCGTGAGGAATGCGAAGAGACTGGCTGGTCGAGGCGTTGGGGCCATCGCGCCGGCCCTGCAACGGCTGGATGTGCAATCCCCAGCCCGGCCTGACCGCTCTGTGGGGTCGCGGACCCATCGAGGACCACTGGCGCACGCACATGGCATCCGGAGCCCACAATATCCCGGTCTTCACGGAAGGCTGGTGGGTGGACGGCTGGCCCCGTCATACCGACAGTCCCTTCGAGTTTGGCGACACGACGCCTCTGATGGCGGTCAATCAGCATGAGATGCAGCGCCTGTGCGTCAATCGCCACGGCGGGGCGCAGTACTGCCTCTTCGCCGACTGGTCCGTGCGAAAGGTCTCGCTCAGGCAGCTCTGGAAACTCAAGTGGCATCGTACCTTCGACATCAATGCCCCCGAGCCCGTCTGGCCCGAGTGGATGGCCGCATTCCGCGATGAGTTCTGAGACACGCGGCCGACATCCCCTGGCGTGGGCTCCACTTGACACCGTTGACCGGTCGCTTGCCTCCCGATATCATGGTTGCTGGTTGTGACGGAGATATGCATGAGAGTCATCAGAGAATCGTACCGGCGCATCGGCGACGAGACCGATCGCTTCGACATCGAGTTCTGGCAGTCGCAGGGAGACCAGGCCATTTTCGAGGCTGCCCTCGACATGATAGTGGACTATTTGACCCTCAGGTACGGACATGCTGACGAGCCCAGACTTCAAAGAACTGTCGAGCATTTTGGCAAGGCATAAGGTCCGCTATCTCGTGGTCGGCGGCTATGCGGTCATGAAGTACACCGAGCCACGCTTCACGAAGGACTTGGACCTGTGGATCGCCACCGACCCGGAGAACGCAGAAGCGGTCTTCGCGGCTCTGAAAGAGTTCGGGGCGCCTCTCAAGGATCTGGCTCCCACCGATTTCACGCAAGAGGGCTATTTCTACCAGATGGGCGCTCCGCCATTTCGGTTGGACATCATGATGTCCGTCCCTGGAGTGACTTTCGAGGCTGCCTGGGCAAACCGGGAAGAAACACAGGTGGAGGGGCTGGCCATCCCGTTCATATCGAAAGCGGACCTGATAAAGACAAAGGAAGCCAGTGGCAGGGATCAAGATCAGCTTGACGTCAAAAAGCTCAGAAGGACCAGCAACTGAATTCAGCTATGGGCGACAAGATCCTTCAGTACATATCGATTATCACCGTTGCTGGTGCGGGCATTTCCTTCGTGGTAGGTTTCATTAAGTACATCGACCAGCGCAACCGCGAGGAACGCACCAAGCGATTCGAGCTTTATCACGACTTGATGCGACGTGTCGCAGGAAAAGGCGAAGGAACCGAGCAGGGTCTGCCACTCACCCAACAGGTCGCTGCGATATATGAGTTACAGCATTTCAAGGAGTATGCCTACGCTTCGGTGCCGATCCTGGTGCATTTGCGAGCGGAGTTGGCAACGAAGAATCCGCCACCTTACGTCCTGAGCGCCGTCGATGAGACGATCAGAGCTGTGCAGGCATAGACATATTCGCGCCAGAATGTTGAGCAAGTTGATGCCCATTGCTACGAAGTCTGTAGTGGATGTTGGCCACGCGGGTCGGTCATAAAGGCTTTGTAGAGCTTGTAGTGGTCGGTTTGGTCGTAGGGGATGGAGGCGATGGGGGTGTGGTCGAAGCTGTGGATCGTGGCGCCGGGACAGGACAAGAGAATCGGCGAGTGCGTGGCGATGATGAACTGGGCGTGACCGGCGGCAGTCATCTTGGCCAGCAGATCGAGCAAGGCGAGCTGAGTTCTGGGTGACAACGAGGTCTCGGGCTCGTCGAGCAGGTAGAGGCCCTTGATCGCGTAGCGGGCTTTGAAGAAGGACATGATGGACTGGCCGTGAGACTGGGTCAGCAGGGACTTGCCGCCGAAGTAGTTGAGCTGGCCTGGGTCCGTGGCCGCCCACTCGTCGAGGATGCGGGCGAAGTCCTGGAATACGGAGGAGCCGAAGAACGAACCGGGCACGCTGCCGTCGGTCCACTGGATGGAGATGTAACGGTGCAGCGTCTCCTCGTAGGGATTGACCTCGAAACGCGTCCGGTCCCGCTCCTTCCAGATGAAAATGCCCGCCTTGAGAGCCAGAGCCTCCAGCAGGGTCGACTTGCCCGTGCCGTTCTCGCCGACGAACAATGTCACCGGCGTGCGGAACTCCAGACCGCCGGTGCGACGCAGGACATCCAGTGTAAACGGGTAATGCTCCCGCGTCGGATATCGATCCGGATGAAACGTCACGCTCTTCAGGTGCATTGCGATACCTCTTGAGTGAGCCACATGTTTTCAGGATCGACGATGATACACCGAAGCGTGCGAATCTGGTAGCATAATGCACAGCTCGGCGGCGCGAGAGCAAAATGCCGCCGGCAGAGGCAAGTGCACGTCCAAAGTGAAAGGGGTGACAACGATGACCCAGCAGTTTGCCCACCATACGACAACGACGGTCATGCTGATTCTGGCTCTCACGCAAATCGGCCTGGCGGCCGAGCCCGTCCGCTGGCATGTCGCGCCACAGGGCAAGGACGCCTGGTCGGGCAAGCTGGCATCGCCCAACGCCGACAGAACCGACGGTCCCTTTGCCACACTTGGGGCGGCGCGCGACGCAATCCGAGGGATGAAGAAAGCCACGGGGCTGCCGGCCGGCGGCGCGACCGTCTCGATTGGGCCGGGAGACTACAGTCTGGAACAGAGCCTCGAGTTGACGGCAGAAGACTCCGGTACCACCGAATCGCCGATTGTCTACCGGGCGGCGTCAGAAGGCGCGAGGCTGATCGGAGGTCGCGAAGTCAGCACGTGGCGCAAGGTCGAGGACCCGGCGATTCTGAGCAGGCTCGACCCGGCGGTCAGAGACAGTGTCCGCCAGGCGGACCTGAGGACTCTCGGAATCACGGACTTTGGCCGATTGAGCAGCCGGGGTTTCGGACGTCCGGTGACGCCGGCGGGGCTGGAGCTGTTCTTCGACGGCAAGCCGATGACCCTGGCCCGCTGGCCGAACACCGGCTTCACGAAAATCGTCGGCTACCCCGAAGCGATGGGGGACGAGCACGGGGGCAAGCTCGGCAAGCTGACGGACGGATTCAACTATGAGGGCGACCGGCCGTCGCGGTGGCGCGACACGAACGACATCTGGATTCACGGCTACTGGGCCTACGATTGGGCCAACTCCTACGAGCACATCGCGTCCATCGACTTGAACAAGCGACTGATCAAGACAAGCCCACCCTACGGCCACTACGGCTTTCGCGCCGGCGGTCACGGCGGACGATTCTTCTTCCTCAATATCCTCGAAGAGCTGGACGAGCCCGGCGAGTGGTACCTGGATCGTACCTCCGGCATCCTCTACTTCTGGCCTCCACAGCCCATCGAGCAGGGCTGTGCTATGGTCTCCGTCGTCGAAAGTCCCATGGTTCATATCCACGGCGCCTCGTATGTCACCGTCCAGGGTTTGACCCTCGAATGCACCCGCGGAACCGGCATTCGAATCGTGGGCGGGAACAATGACCGCGTGGTGGACTGTACCCTCGGCGACGTGGGCAACTATGGTGTCGCCATCGAGGGCGGCACGAACCACACCGTCGATGGCTGCACGATCTACGAGACCGGCGACGGCGGCGTCTCCGTCAGCGGCGGCGACCGCAGAACCCTCGCCTCCTCGGGCCACGTCGTGTCGAACAACCATATCCATCACATCGCCCGATGGTCGCGATGCTATGCACCCGCTATTCTGATCTCCGGCGTCGGCGTCCGCGCCTCCAACAACCTGATCCACGATCATCCACACTGCGCGATTCTCTTCAACGGCAACGAGCACGCCATCGAACGCAACGAAATCCATCACGTCTGCCTCGAAACCGGCGACGTGGGCGCGATCTACACCGGCCGGGATTACACCTATCGCGGCAACATCATCCGCCACAACTTCATCCACCACACCGGCGGCGTCGGCATGGGCTCGATGGGCATCTACATGGACGACTGCGTCAGCGGCACACTCATCTACGGCAACGTGCTCTGGAAGCTGCATCGGGCGGTCTTTCTCGGCGGAGGCCGGGATTTTCGCGTCGAGAACAACATCTTCGTCGATTGCAACCCGGCGGTCGAGCTGGACGGTCGCGGGTTGAGCAAATCCCCCGTCTGGCACGACATGGTCTACAAGACCATGAAGCAGCGACTGGAGGAGATGAACTGGAGGCGGCCACCCTACAGCACGCGATATCCCGAGCTGGCGGCACTGGAAGCCTACTACGCCAAAGACGACGGCATCCCGCCCGGCAATGTGCTGGTGGCCCGCAATGTCTGCGCCGGCAGCAAGCTCCTGAGCATCACTTGGGGCGCCAAGCCCGAGATGGTCGAGAGCCACGACAACTTGACGGATGCCGACCCACTCTTCGTCGATGCCGCCAACGGCGACCTCCGTCTCAAGCCGGACTCCCCCGCGTGGAAGCTGGGCTTCGAGCCGATCCCCTTCGACAGGATCGGGCTTGAGAAGTGACTACGGATAATGGATGATCGAGTATTGAAGACCGGGTCGGGCGGCCGGCCACAAGAGATGGCAGGACAGCCCGTGGTCATACGAATCATCAGGAGAAAACAGGTGACTTCGACATCTCGCATGTTATTGGCAACGACTCTCCTCTTGTCTCTATCATCCGTCGCCGCCTCACAGGTTCGAAAGATGGCGGACGACGCCTTCGTGATTCGGGGCAACGAGCGGCCCCTGGAGGCGATTCAGAGGGCCTATGCGGAGATACCACCGGTGCAGTACGTGCCGCCGGCGGACCGTTGGGAGCGGCTGCCGAAGACGAAGGAGCGTTTGCTCAACGGCGGCCTGCTTCGTGTCGTGATGCTCGGCGACAGCATCGTCAATGACACCAGCCGCTCAGGCTGGGACTTGTTGGTGGAGCGCCGCCATCCGACGTGTCGCGTCGAGAAGGTCACGTGCGTGCGGGGGTCCACCGGCTGCTGGTGGTACAAGGAGGCCGGGCGGGTCAAGGAGTACGTGCTCGATCACATGCCCGATCTGGTCGTCATCGGAGGCATTAGCCAGCGCGACGACATCGCTTCCATCCGCGAAGTGATCCGCCAGATTCGAAGTTCCTCGCAGGCCGATATCCTGCTGATGACGGGAGCCTTCGGGCAGGTCGATCCCTGCAACGAGCCGTCGTGGCGCGCGATCAGTGATCCGACCTTCTACAGCGAGTATCGCAGGGGTCTGGAGAAGCTGGCTCAGGACAGCGGTACGGCGTTCCTCGACATGGAAGCCGCTTGGGGCCGGTACATCCGCACCTGTGGCAAGGAGCTGAACTGGTTCAAGCGCGACCCCATCCACGCCAACGAACGCGGCGAGCAGATCCTCGGGCACATCCTCGCCAGTTACCTCTCCTATCCGCCGCGCGACGGGCAATCGCCGCAGGACCAGGAGACCGACCCACTCGTGCTGGACAAGCTCGATCGCTTCCAGGACTGGAAGGTTGGCTTCATGATGCACTGGGGCATCTACAGCCAGTGGGGCTGTATCGAGTCGTGGCCGCTGGTCGAGGCGGACAAGTGGGCCCGTCCGGACAACCTCAAGCCGTGGATAGAGAGGGACAAGGACTTCGCACGGTTCTTCCGTGACTATGTGGCTCTGAATACGACGTTCAATCCACAGCGATTCGACCCGGGCCAATGGGTGGCCGCCGCGAAGCAGGCCGGCATGAAGTACCTCGTCTTCGCGACCAAGCACCACGATGGGTTCTGCATGTTCGACACGAAGCAGACGGACTACCGCACGACCGATTCCTCGTGCCCCTTCCACGCGAATCCAAGGGCGGACGTGGTCAAGGCCGTCTTCGACGCCTTCCGCACGGAAGGCTTTGGCATCGGCGCGTACTACTCCAAGTCCGACTGGCACCATCCGGGCTACTGGGCCCCCGACTGGCCGCATCCGGATCGCAACGTCAACTACGACACGAGCAAGTACCCCGAGAAGTGGGCCACCTTCGTCGACTTTACGCACAACATCGTCGAAGAGCTGATGGCCCATTACGGCCCGATCGACATCCTCTGGCTCGACGGCGGCCAGGTCCGCCCGCCCCGCCAGGACATCAACATGCCCAAGCTCGCCGCGATGGCGCGCAGTCATCAGCCCGGCTTGATCGTCGTCGATCGCACAGTCGGAGGCCGATATGAGAATTACGTCACGCCCGAGCAGGAGGTGCCCGAGAAAGCCCAGCCTTACATCTGGGAGACCTGCATGACCATGGCCACCCAGTGGTCGTACAAGAGCGATGACAACTACAAGTCCACGCGACAGCTCATTCACCTGCTGGTCAACATCGTCGCCAAGGGCGGCAACTTCCTGCTCAACGTCGGCCCCAGCCCGGACGGCGAGCTGCCCGAGCCCGCCGTGCAGCGAATGAAGGAAATCGGCCAGTGGATGAAGGTCAATGGCGATGCCATCTACGGCACCCGTCCCGTGCCGCCGTACAAGGTCGGCCAGGTGTGCCTCACTCGCAAAGCGAACACCGCCTACGCGATCTGCCTCGCCCAAGACGGACAGACAGCAATGCCCGAGCAAATCCAAGTCCCTCCCGTTCGCAGCGCCAAATCCGTCCGCCTGCTCGGCTCGAATGTCGCCGTCGAATGGAAGATCAGCAATGAGGGCTTGTCCATCATGATCCCGCAAAGCGCTCGCCCGTCGCCCCCCTGCGAGCACGCCTGGGCCTTCGAGATTGCCGACGCGACAGTCGCACCTGATTAGCAGCGCGTCAGTACTTCACACTGCCGGCCCAGCGAGCGGAAGGCGGCCAGAAATGGTAGTCGTCGCCGGAGGTGCCGCCCTCATCGATCCCATTCGGGCCGACGTTGTACAAGATGATGCTATCGCCGGTTGGGCGGTAGGCAAATGGTTGCTTCGTGAGAGGATCCACCAACACCTCCGGTGAGATCTGTGTCTCTGTGCCGCTCGCTTGCATTTTGGGCGGTTCGCCGGTATTGGAGAGGGCGGACACGACATCAGAGTCTGTCGCCGTGACAACTGAACTTGAGTAGAAGGGATTGCCGATGCGGATTGGGATCGTAGGGGCGGGACATGCGGGGGTGGAGGCGGCGCGGCGTGCGCGAAGTCGGGGGGCCGAGGTGGTTCTGTTCTCGCAGGAGTCCGTGCACCCGTACTTCCGCCCGCGGGTGGTGGCGTTGGCGTTCGGACGAGTCGAGCCGGAGGGAATGCAGTTGCGGCCGCAGGAATGGTATGGCGACACCGGCGTCGATCTGCGCCTCAACGCGCCGGTGATCCACATCGATGTCCATGCCAAGGCGGTCACGGCAGGGGGGAAGGAGGAATCGTTCGACGCGTTGATCCTCGCCACCGGGGCAAGCCCGGCGCTCCTGGCCTTCGTCCAGGAGTTCGCCGGCGATGTCATCCCGCTCTGGAGCGCCGATGCGAGTCTTGTTATCCGGGAACGTCTGCGCAACACCCGCGACCTCGTGATCATCGGCGGCGGCATCAGCGGGATCGAGTCGGTCCTCTACGCGCGAGAGGCCGGCATCACGGTTACCGTTATAGAAAGGATGGACCGCCCGATGGCGACGCAATTCGGCGCCAGGGCCATGGCGATCCTCGCACACCGGTTGCAGGAAAAAGGCGTCCACCTGCTGACCGGGCGGTCCGCGGTGAGTATGTCGCGAACCGACGGACGGCTGAACGTCGTCCTCGACGACGCCAGCGAACTGCCGTGCGAGCTGGTGCTGACTACCGTGGGCGCGACTCGCAAGCTGGAGCTGTTTCACGAGGCCGGGATCAAGACCGACAAGGGAATCGTCGTGGACGAATACCTGCAAACGTCCGTCCCGGGGGTCTTCGCCTGCGGCGATATCGCCCAACACGACCACGTGAGAACCGCCACGGTCCTGCGCGCACACCAGCACGGCCGTGGCGCCGCCGATAACGCCATCGCCTTTTTGGAGGGCCGGCCGTTGACCGATGTCCCTGAGCCGGTCTCCCCCCTATCCTTCAAGCACAGCGACATCGAATTCCACTCCATCGGCCAGCCTGTCGGCGACAAGCTGGAGGAGAGAGTCCTGTCGGATGACGGGAAATCCGTCTATCGCTCCATCCTGTTGGAGGACGGCGTGCTGCGCGGCATCCAGATGATCGGCAGTCACGAAGATTTCTCGAAACTGGCCGATTCCCTGAACCAGACCTGGCAGGCGCCACGTGCAGACACGCGGACATAGCGGCCGCGATGGGACGTCTATGACGATCTCGTGACAATCTCGCTGGATACAGGGCGGGTGTCTCTGTTATGATTGCTATGAGGAAAAGCGCACGAGCATCTGTGAGCCTGTAGATGGGCCGTGCAGGCGAAGGGAATGGGGCTCTGCAGAAAAGTGGACAGGAGGAGTAAGTGATTTCGCAACTCTGTCACCACCGGCACGATCAGTTCACCGATCCTGTTCTGTCTTTCATTTGACCGGTCTATTCATGCGTCGTCGCAAGCGGCAAAGGATCGATGCCCTGCGGTGGGCAGCTTCGAAGGCACCCTGTCCGAGCGATTGGTCAGGCCCCTTTTTTCATGGACTTTCGCGGCCATTTGGCCGATAACATCCGCGACGCCATGATGGAGTCTGGGATGAACAGGAAGACCGTTATTGCTGCGATCATTATCGTCGTAGTCGTCGTGACTGCGATCTTGGTGGTCACCTTTGCCAGCCGAGGCGCGCCTCGTGTCGAGGATGTCCTGGCCGTCTACCAGCAGGGCGCGGACTACAGCGGTCTGACGATCAACTACCCAGGCGACGGGACCCTGTTCCCGCCGGAGATCGTGGCACCGACGTTCCGGTGGACCGACGCCAATCCCAAGTGTGCAGCGTGGCTGGTCCGGATTGAGGTTGGTAACGCGGGGACCGCCATGAGCTTCCTGACGCGCCAGCGGCAATGGACTCCTTCGTCGAGGGATTGGGAAGCGATCAAGACGAGTTCCCTGGAGCAGGATGCCCGCGTCACGATTCTCGGCGTCGCCTCGGGCAGGCCGCCCGCCATTCTCACCGGTGCTCGCGTGTCCATCCGGACGTCGAAGGATGAAGTGGGCGCTCCGCTGTTCTACCGGGAGGTGAACCTGCCGTTCGTCGACGCGGTCAAGGACCCATCGTTCATTCGCTGGCGGTTCGGGGCGATCTCCTCGCCGCAACAGCCGCCGATCGTTTTGCAGAACCTGCCCGTCTGCGGCAATTGTCACTCGTTCAGCAAGGACGGCGGCGTGCTGGCAATGGACGTGGACTACGCCAACAGCAAGGGCTCCTACGTCATCACGCGAGTCCAGCGGGAGATGACCTTAGCCACCAGCGACATCATCACGTGGGACACCTATCGCAAGGAGGACGGGGAGCAGACTTTCGGCCTGCTGTCCCAGATCTCCCCCGACGGCCGGTACGTGATCAGCACCGTCAAGGACAAATCCGTCTTCGTCCCTCAGCCGGCGCTGGCCTTCTCGCAACTGTTCTTCCCTCTGCGAGGTATCCTGTGCGTCTACGACCGGCAGACGTCCACCTTCCGCGCGTTGCCGGGTGCCGACGACCCCCGATTCGTCCAGAGCAATCCCGCCTGGAGCCCCGACGGCAAGTCCATTGTCTTTGCCCGGGCAGAGGCGTACGATCTCAAGGACACTCGCGGCCAGGGCAAGGTCCTGCTGACCCGCGAGGAGTGCAAGGAGTTCGTCGAGGACGGCAAGCCGTTCCTGTTCGACCTCTACAGGATCCTGTTCAACGACGGCCAGGGCGGCGCGCCGGAGCCGATCCAGGGCGCCTCGAACAACGGCGTCAGCAACTTCTTCGCGCGGTACTCCCCCGACGGGCGGTGGATCGTGTTCTGCAAGGCTCGAAGCTACATGCTGCTCCAGCCGGACAGCGAGCTGTATATCATCCCCGCCGAGGGCGGCGAGCCCCGTCGGCTCCGTGCCAACACCAGCCGGATGAACTCCTGGCATAGCTGGTCACCCAATGGCAAGTGGCTCGTCTTCTCCTCGAAGGCTCACTCCGATTACACGCAGCTCTGCCTCACGCATATCGATGAGAACGGCGAAAGCACCCCGGCGGTCCTGCTGGACCATCTGACCGCGCCGGACCGGGCCGCCAATATCCCGGAGTTCGTCAACGCGAAGTCCGCCGCCATCGTCAAGATTCGCGAGCAGTTCCTCAACGACTACTCCTTCGTCCGAGCGGGCAACGAGTTCTTCAATCAGGGCGAGGCGGACAATGCCATCGCCGAGTACAATAACGCCCTCGAGCTGAATCCCGACAACGTCATGGCCCACCACAGGCTCGGATTCCTCCTCTACCAGGTCAAGGGCAAGTTCGAGGAAGGGATGAGCCACCTGCTCAGGGCGTACCAGCTCGACGCGCAGAATCCGCGAATCCAGTACGACCTGGGCATGGCCTACATGCACCAGGGCAAACTGGAGTACGCAGATCGCTTTCTCTCGGAGGCGATCCGGGGGGCGCCGGACGGCTACGACACTCAGTATGAGCCCGTGCAGATGCGGCTGAATCTTGCGCACGTGCTGATCGCGGCGGGCAAGGCCAAGGACGCTTTGGCCCCGCTGGCGGACGCGTTGCGCCGCAGTCCCAACCATCCGGAAGCGCACTATCGCATGGCACTAGCGCTGGCCGATCTCGGCCGGACCGAGGAATCGCTCGCGTACTACAACCGAGCCGTCAGCCTCAATCCGCGTGTGGACACGTCCGCGGCGCTGCATCACCTGCTGGCGACAGGTTATCTGCAAGCCCGCAAGTTCCAGGAAGCTCTGGAGCACGAAGAGAAGGCCCTCGCGCTCGCCCGCAACCAGGGCGACCCGGAGCTTATCCAGAAGATCGAAGGCCACATTCAATTGTGCAAGAGGCTGCTCGAAGCTTCCAAGTGACATCGGGCTACGTCCTGCGGAACTGGCGGAGGAGGTCGAGGAGGCGCTGCATGTCGGTGGGGAGGGGGGCTTCGAATTTGACTCGTTCCTTGCTCGTGGGGTGGGTGAATTCGAGGGTCCAGGCATGCAGGGCACAGCGGGTGATAACAGGTTCTTCGACGGCAGGCTCCGCGTCGGCCAGTTGCCAGGGGTAGACGAGCTTGCCGCCGTACATGTCGTCGGCGACGATGGGATGTTTGATGTAGGACAGGTGCACGCGGATCTGGTGCGTGCGGCCGGTGTGCGGCTCGCACTTGATCAGTGAAAAACCACGGAAGGCCTCCAGCACCTCGTAGAACGTGACCGCTTCCTTGCCTATTTCCGGGCGGATCGCGTATTTCTCGCGAATCGTGGGATGAACCCCCAGCGGTGCGCTGATCCGGTCGGCGAGCAATTCGGGCGCGCCATGTACGATCGCCAGGTAGGTCTTCTTGACCTGGCGGGTCTCGAACTGCTTGGCGATCCTCCACTGCGAGGTCTCGTGCTTGGTGACGACCATGACGCCGGTAGTGTCGCGGTCGAGCCGGTGCACGATTCCGGGGCGGAACTCCCCGAGCCCACTGGACAGCCGGTCGGAGTAGTGCTTCAGGGCGTTGACGAGTGTCCCGTGGGTGTTGCCCCGCGCGGGGTGAACGATCATGTCCGGCGGTTTGTTCAGAACGATGACGTCGTTGTCTTCATAGAGCACGTCCAGCGGGATGTTCTCCGGCTGGATATCCTTGCTCGGCGGCTCGGGGATGACCATGTCGATGCGGTCGCCCGGGCTCAGGCGAAAGCTGGGCTTGACCGGCTGGTCGTTGACTTTGATGGCTCCCGCGCGGATGGCGTCCTGGAGGAAGTGCCGGCTGAGGTTGCGGAATCGGCCATGCAAGTATTTGTCGATCCTGCGCTCCGTGATGCCCACACCCACGTGAAGTGTGAGCGGCTTGCCCTGGAGTTCCTGCAGATCCTGCGATTCGAACTCTTCCATAGTAGAGGAGGTCAGCCACCGGCGGCCGAGTTGGCCTCGGGCGCAGGCGCCACAGGGGTGGGAGCCGGCGGATTGTCGGTCTCGGGCGCCTCGCCGGTCGGCGCAGGCGCTGGAACCGCTTCGGGCGCCGGTGCCGGGGTCTGGCTGGTCGGCGCAGGCGCTGGACCTTGTTCGGGGGCCGGTGCCGGTGCAGGGTTCGGGTTCATAGGCACGGGAATCACAACGGGCGAGCCTGTGGTTCCCGGTGTGATCTGTACCGAGGGGGCCGAGGCCTGCGTCTGCGGCGGCGGGGCCGGCTTGAAGACGACGATCCCCTGGTAGTCATCCATAGTCTTGAGGCGGTTGGCCGCCGCCGCCTTTGCCGCGGTGCCGTCATACGCCGCGTTCTCCGCCACCGTACGGTAAAGCTCCTTGGCCTTGTCGGTGTTGCCCAACTCCTCTTCGCACAAGCCGAGCCCCAACTGAGCGGTGGCTGCCAGGGCGGGAATCCCTTCCGCCTCTTTCAGAGCCTGCTCATAGCTCGCCTGCGCCTGGCCGATCTGCCTGGCCAGGTCGTCACGACCGACCTCGCTCGACCGATAATGCAGCTCCGAACGGAGGGTATCGCCACGCTCGATCAGCGCCAGCGCGGACATCTCGCGGTCGCTCGTCGATTGAGCGAAGTCCTGTAGATCCTTGGCCAGATCGATCAGAAGGTACGACTGGTCGGTCTGCTTCGCCATTGCCTGCGCGATATCCGCCTTCTGGCGGGGTAGTTGGGTGACCAGGTTCGTCAGCCGCACCTGCGTGCGCGTTGAGGCAATATTCCTCTGATAGAATATCCAGAAGTAGACCACCACCGCGACCACGATCACCGCGGCCGTCGCGATCAGCGACGTGCGATTCTCACGCAGCCAATCGGGAAGGTTCATCAGCCAGTCGGCCAACTCGTTCGTCTTCAACTCGTGTCGATGATCTGCTCTCATTCTCTTGCTCCATATTCAATGTCGAGGTGGAGTTCTGCAAAATGCAAGTCAGGCTTGCTTCGTGAAGGAAGAATCGTCGTTCTGATTCTTGCTTCACAAGAAGGGCAAGTGCCTTGTGCACAGTGGGTACCGTCGATCATTCAAGGAAATCCCAAAGCCGGTTTCCTTGAGTAGTACAAGCCTGACTTCCATTTTGTAGAACTCCTGTCCAAAGCCACCTGCTCGGGTTATGGGGCCTCAAAAGGGCAAACCATCATGGTAACAAACTCGCTTTTGACTTGCAACGCCACTGCTGAAAAGTTAACATTTTATGCTACTTTTGCCGAAAGGACTCGCATACCGGGGTCGGATGAAAGGTCAGTAGTACCATGAAACAGGCTTTCCCGTTTTCTTACGTGCAAATCGGGATTCTGGTTTGCTTAGCCACAGGTAGCCAGGCCCTCGCTGGCGATGCGCAACAAGCCGCAAAGGACGGGCTCTGGGACCCGCAGCGATATATCGGGATCGACGAGATCCAGCGCGGCATGGAGGGGTACTGCCTGACGGACTATGGCGACGCGGGGATCGAGAAGTTCCCGTTGAAGGTGGTGAACATCATTCGCGGCTACGAGGCGGACCACGACCTCATCCTGATCATGGGCTTGGACGAGCGTTTCAAGCACACAGGGGTCGTAGCCGGTTGCAGTGGGTCGCCGGTATATATCGATGGTCGCCTGGCCGGGGCGTTAGCTCGCGGCTGGGTCTTCCAGAAGGACCCGCTCTACGGGGTCACGCCGATTGCGGAGATGCTCCAGGTGGGGGCCTCGGACGTGGCGAGATCCTCGGCATCCACTTCTCGGGCCCTCGGTTTTCAGTTCGATTTCTCCAAGCCGATAAACCTCGCTGAGATAGACAAACAGATCACCGCCCTGCGACCGATGCGCGGCCGTAGCCAAAGCGGCGCCACCGCCCTACCCTGCCCGCTGCTGATCTCGGGCCTGTCGAGCGCGGTATGCCGACAATTGGTGTCTCAGTTCGAGGCGATGGGCTTCCTGGCCGTGTCGGGCGTCAGTGGGACGGCCCAGGCCGATGCCGCCTCCGCCGCGTCGTTCGTCCCGGGTGGCGTGCTGGCGATCCCCCTTGTGGCCGGCGACATCAAGATGGATGTGATTGGGACGGTCACCGAGGTGCGCGGCAATCGCGTTCTCGGGCTGGGCCACGGCCTTTCCGACCTCTTCGGCTTCGGGTTCGGCGCGACCAACCTGCCCATGGCCGGCGGGCAGATCTACACCGTCGTCTCGCAGATGATGACGTCGTTCAAGCTGGGCGCCGCCGGCGACATCGTCGGTGCCATCGCGACCGACGGATCAGTGGGCGTCTGCGGAGAGATCGGCGCCAAGGCGAAGATGATCCCGCTGTCGGTGCATGTCGAGCGGTGCAACGGCGCCGCGCCTCGGACATACAACTGCCAGGTAGCCCACCACCGCCTGCTCACGCCGCTGCTCGCTCACGCCACGATCGTCGGCGCCACGATGCCCTTCGACTCGGGCTTCCCGCCGGAGCACACCGTGGACTACAGCGCCACCATTCATCTGGAGGACGGCCAGAGCATCCAGTTCGCCAACACGTCCACGGAAAACGAGATCGCCGAGATGGTCGTCGAGACCCGGGGCAGCCTGGCCCTGCTCATGAACAATCCGTTCGGCTGCCCGGAGGTCACGTCAGTCGAAGCCAGTGTCCGGGTCTCTCCGAAGGACATCCGGTCCTACATCTGGTCCGTGAATGTCGCCGATTCGACGGTCAAGCCGGGTCAGGATATCAATCTGGAATTCGTCATCGCGTCTTTTCTGAAGGAGAAGAGAAGATACGAGGTGACGCTGAGCGTGCCGAAGCACGTTGCGCCGGGCAAGTACAACTTGATACTCCTCGGCTGCGACGAATACGAGAGCTTCCTCAGCAAAACCGTGCCGCACCGATTCCTGGCGACCAATCGCAGGACCCTGGTGGAGGCGCTGAACGGGGCGCTGAACGTCAGTCGCACGAAGCTCTATTGCCTGCTGGTTCTGCCGCCGGAGGGCATCGCGATCGACAAGGCGGAGTTGCCCGGCCTTCCCGAGACCAAGAGCATGATCCTCCAGGGCAACAAGTGGGCGATCCCGGCCCAGCCGTATCCGCAGTGGGTGGAGAAGGCGGTGGAAACGGGCACCATAATCGCCGACAAGGAAACGGTGCCGATCACGGTAGAACAGTGATGCCGGCGGCCCCGGGCCATAGTTGGAGTATGAACCGGCCGCACGCCGGCCGCAACAATTGTAGAGACGCAAAATCTTGCGTCTCTACGAGGAGTACACATGGGAACCTCGTTCTGCCACACGCGTCGGACATCGGTCATCCTGTTCATGTTGTCCGCCTCGCTATTGACCACCCCTGGCTGGGCCATTACCAGCAAGATCACCCGCCAGTCCACCAGCAAGGTACTGCTCGAGGGCAAGGCCGACGGGGTCGTCGTCACCTCCAGAGGCACAATCCAACTGGGCCGCGCTTCTAAGGTCCTTGCCGACGAGATTGAGGATGCCTGGGCGATCAACAGCATCGTCGTCAGCGGCAGCACGGTATACATCGGGACGAGCCCGAACGGTATCATCTACAAATACAGCATGGGCAGACTCACGCGAGTCTATCCGCCGGAAGGCCAGCCTCTGCTCGACAAGCCCGCGCCGACGAAGGAGCCCGATGAGCCCGCCGCAGAGAGCGAAGACGCCGGCAAGGCCAACGGCGAGATCATCAAGGCCGAGGAACGGTTCGCCAATCAGCATGTCTACGCAATGGCGGTGGACGTGGCCGGCCGGCTGCTCGTCGGCATCAGCGGCGCCAAGGCCAGACTGTGCCGGTACGAGACCGGCACACTTGAGACGATCTTCGAGCCCAACGACGCCCGGTATATCTTCGCCATCGAGGTGGACAGCGTCGGCAACATCTATCTGGGCACCGGACCCGAGGGCAAAGTCTACGTGCTCGATCCGTCGGGCAAGGTGGCCCAGCTTGCGTACGACAGCCCGGATAAAAACATCCTGTCGCTGGCCGCCGGCCAGGACGGGCTCATCTACGCCGGCAGCGACAGCCGGGGATTGATCTACAAGATCAACCCGCGCAACAAGACGGCCACCGTCATGTACGACAGCGACGAACCTGAGATCAGTACGCTGCTGTTCGCCGGGAGCGTTTCGCCGGAAGGCGGCACATTGTACGCCGCCGCAACGTCCGCCAAAGTCGTGCAGGCGGAGAGCCAGTTTGCGGCCCAGCAGGAATCGACCGGCCGGCCGGAGCCCCGCGAGGAAACCACGACGAAGAACCTGGAGCGCGACGGCTCGATTCGGCTGAAGATCGCCAACACGACGCAGGAATCCACGACCAAGTCCACCTCTCGCCAGAGATCGACTTCCAAGCCCCCCAAGCCGGGCTCCGCCAGCTACATCTACCAGATCAGCAAGCAGGGGTACGTCACCGAGCTGTTCACCGAAGCGGCGGTCTTTCTCTGCCTCGCCAGGCAGGACAACAAGCTCCTGATCGGTTCCGGCAATGACGGCCAGCTTTTCGCCATCGAGCCGGGTAGCGAGCGGGAGGCGGTGATCTACAAGGATGAAGCAGCCGGTCAGATTCCGGCGGTGGCTGTGGCGGGCAAGGACGTCTATATCGGAACCGCCAATCCCGCCAAGCTCGTCCTGCTGTCGCCGGATTTTGCCTCACAGGGAACGTACGTCTCCGACCTGATCGACGCCGATCAGCCGGCCAGATGGGGCAAGCTCCAGATCGACGCGGAGATCCCTCGCGGCTGCAAAGTGCTCGTCGCCTCCCGAAGTGGCAACGTCAACGACGTGAACGATCCGACCTTCGCGGAGTGGACCGAGGCGGTGGAGGTCACCGAGCCGGTCCAGTTGCGATGCCCGCTGGGCCGGTTTTGCCAGTACAAGCTGACCCTGGAGACCCAGGACGGGCAGAAGACGCCTCTGGTGCGCGAGGTGGCGGTGGCCAGCACGGTGCCGAACCTGGCGCCGCAAGTCGAGTCCGTGGACATCAGCCGGCTCCAAAGCACGGAAAAGCGAGGCCTGTTCAAGATCAGCTACAAAGTGACGGACCGGAACGACGACAAGCTCGTCTACAAGCTCGACTTCCGCAAGGTAGGACGGTCGCACTGGGTGGAACTGGAGGACGAGACGGACGAGGAGAGCTTTGAGTGGGACGGCAGGACGGTCGAGGACGGCCGCTATGAGATCCGTGTCGTCGCCGGCGACGAGCGGAGCAACAGCCCCGCCACGAGGCTGACCGGCAGCCGGATCAGCGACCCGGTCGTCGTGGACAACACCGGGCCGGTCATCCGCAAGTACGCCATCGACAAGAACGGCAAGGCCGCCACGCTCAAACTCCAGATCATCGATGACCTCAGCGTTATCAGCAAGCTCGAGTACACGGTCGATAGCAACGCTCAGTGGAAAGGCACGCTCCCCGACGACTTCGTCTTCGACACGACCGACGAGAGCTTCACGATCCTCACGGAGGACCTGGCGGTGGGTGAGCACGTGATCGCCCTCAAGATCAGCGATGACGTGGGCAACGTGACCTACAAGACCTTCGAGATCAGCGTCCTGGGAAAGTAAGGATCAAAAATCAAACATCAAGAATCAAAGATGCGGAGTCGCTTCGCGACAGCATTTTTGAGATTTGATTTGTTGTTTTGGTCTTTGCATTTTGATTTTTGATTTCCTATGCGGATTATCGAGTATAGACGAGTTGTCGAGGCGGTGGAGTCGCTGTGCATCGCGGCTTGTCACGAATTGCCCGATGACGTCGTGCAAGCGCTCGAACGCGCGGCGGAGAAGGAGTCCCATCCCGGTGCGGCAAGAATCCTGCGACAACTCATCGAGAATGCCCGCATCGCGGGAGAGGACAGGATCCCCCTGTGTCAGGACACCGGACTGACTGTCGTCTTCGTCGAGCAGGGCGCCGAGGTCAATATCGCGGGACCGGCAACGATCGTGGACGCCATCGACGAGGGGGTCCAGTCCGGTTATGAGACAGGCTACCTGCGTAAGAGCATCGTCGCCGACCCGCTCCACGGGCGCGTGAACACCGGCACGAACACACCGGCCGTGATTCATATGTCCATCGTCCCCGGCGACAAGCTCAAACTCTCCGTCATGGCCAAAGGCGGCGGCTGTGAGAACAAGAGCCAGTTCCGGATGTTTCGACCCACTGCCGACAAGGAGCAGATCGTCAACTGGATCGTGGAGACTGTCCGGCAGGCGGGCGCCGACGCGTGTCCCCCCTTTATCGTCGGCGTCGGGCTCGGCGGCAGTTTCGAGCTCAGTTGCCTGCTGAGCAAGAAAGCCCTCCTGCGAAAGCTGACGGAGCCAAACACCGATCCCTTCTATGCGGAGCTGGAGCAAGAGCTGCTCGAACGGATCAACGCGCTGGGCCTGGGTCCTCAGGGTCTCGGAGGCGACACGACCGCGTTAGCTGTGCTGATGGAGACCGCTCCCTGTCACATCGCCTCGCTGCCGGCGGCCGTGAACATCGAGTGTCACAGCCACCGCCACAAGACCGCAGTCTTGTGAATCGACCGTTGACGCTTCCTCCGTCCGGGTGGCATCGGCAAGCGCAGCTTGCCGATGGCTCCATCGAATGGATAGACGCACAGCAGCGGAACCCGTATCATACCTTGATGCTTGAGGGCAACCGATACAGCAAGCACTGCCATCGTTGGAACACCGGAGGCCACGCGCACGAGCTGACCTTCAGTTGTTATCACAATCGGCTCTTCCTATCGAAGGAAAGGACCTGCACCTTTCTCGTCGATGCGATCGCGGCCAGCAGAAAGAAGCACGATTTCGACCTCTGGGCCTATGTCTTCATGCCGGACCACGTGCACGTTGTGATCTGTCCGAGGCAGCCAGAGTACTCGATCTCAGCGATACTGCGTTCGATCAAGCAGCCTGTGTCGCGCAGGGCAATCGACTACCTTAGACGCAAGAACCCCGACGGCCTGAAGTTCCTGGCGACCGGAGAAGATGACGAGCCTTATCGCTTCTGGCAAAAAGGGGGCGGATACGACAGGAACATCACTGCGCTCGAGACGCTCGTCCAATCCATACGCTACATCCACAATAACCCTGTGCGAAAAGGCTTGGTGGAGACAGCGGATCAGTGGTGCTATTCCAGCGCGGCGGACTGGCTCAACACTGGGCATGGCCCGATCTCGATAGATGTCGACAGCTTCCCACGCGCATGACCATCGGCAAGCTGCGCTTGCCGCTGCCACCCGGACTTGTGAATTGATGATTGATTATTTGTCTGACGACCCGCGTGTGCCCTGGACACGCCAATCAACAATCATCCATCATCAATCCCTCTCACTCCTCCTTGAAGCGTTGCATCCACTCGGGCCAGTCGGAGGTGATGACCCCGCCGGCCTTGGTCCAGGGACCGTTCTTGATGTAGCGCGGAGACTTGGCCCATTGCTGCGCCCAGAGGCTCTTCAGGCCGATCTTCTCGACGTGGAAGTCCAGAAACGCGACATTGGTGGCTCCCGAATGACGATTGAGGAGGAACCGGTCCATGGCCTCCGGATCAGTGGTCTTATAGTTGCCAGGGCTTTTTTCTTCAAACTGACGTGGGCTGTTCGTGTACTCCGGCCAGCCGCACCAGAAGTAGCAGTCCAGGAACAAGGGGACCTCGTAGGCCCCTTTGACGCCGGGCGTCTTCCAGAAGAACTGAGCAGGTTTGCCGTAGAGATCTGCACCATTGTCTTGGCCGTTCTGATAGACCCAGCCGTTGATGCCGTAGCCGCCCCATGTTCCAACGGGTCTGTCGCCGCTCGGGCCGACGATGCCCCAGGAGTGGGTCCCATCGCCGGCAAGATCATATACGCTCGTGGCTATGCCCGTCTCGCTGGCGGGTTTCGGGGCCACCGGGCAGACGCGGAAATCGCCATCCTTGTAGTACTCGTACAGCACGGTGATCCAACGCGTGTCCTTGTTGATCGCCTCGCTCCGGCGTTTCGGGAAGAAGCCGCTGTTGTCGTCGGTGTACATGGCCCAGATCGTGGCCCACTGCTTGAGGTTGGACATGCACGAGACGCCACGCGCCTGCTTACGCACCTGCTGCAATGACGGCATCAAGATCGACATCAGCAGCGCGATGATCGCAATCACCACGAGCAGCTCAATCAACGTGAAGCCATGACGATGTGGAATCGATGATCCGGGTCGTGCCATGTTGTTGTCCATCTTCGCCCCTGCCTTTCAAACGCCTATCAGAACGCCAATGATGAGCACACTCAGTATTCTCGAAATGGCTGCATCCATTCGGGCCAGTCGCTCGGCAGCACGCCGCCGGCCCTTGTCCAGGGCCCGGTCTGGAGGTACGATTTGTGCCACTTCAACGTCCACAACTCCTTGACGCCGACCTTGCGAGCGCCGTAGTCGAGGAACAGAGCGTTGACGAATCCGTCGTGACGGTTCATGCAATACCGGCCCATCTGGGCGTTATCGTTCCAGACGTCGCCGTCATGGCCCGGTGGCGTATCCGTCTGCAACGGCCAGCCATTATAACGGAGAGCGCCCACCCACAGAGGCACAAACGCGGCGCCCCCGGCGCTGGGTCCACGCCAGAACTCCTTTACAGGGCGGGAGTGCGGCTCGTTGCCCGGGTCCGGGTCGTTGCAGTACCCGTTGATCCCATAGCTGCCTTTGACGGGCGTCCCCACGCCATTGAGACTATAGTAACCCCACGCGGCGGTGGAGCCGAGGAAGGTGCCTTCGCGTCCCGTGGCGGCCCCGGACTGATCGTAACACTCCTTCGTGGCGTTCGGGCAACAGGTGACCTTGGGGTCGCACTTGTGATAGTCTCTCATCGCCTGGACGGCCCGGTTGTTGACGGGAAAGCCCTTCATGAATCGGCCGTTGTAGTCTTCCGCGTACATGGAGAAGAACAGGCCCCACTGCTTGAGGTTGGACAGACATGCGACGGTCCTCGCCTGCTTCTTCACTCGAGTCAGCGCCGGCATCAGGATCGACATCAGCAAAGCGATGATGGCGATCACGACGAGCAACTCAATGAGCGTGAAGCCGGCTTGACCGGCGACCGGTGACTTGCGCCCGGCGTACTGCCGGGGACGGGGCTCAGATCCTTGCATCGCTGTACTCCTTGTCCTCAACTCCGCTCGCCATCTCGCCCGTGACGCAAGAGAAGACTCAATACTCCCGGTAGCGTTGCATCCAGTCGGGCCAGTCGGTGGGCAGAACGCCACCGGCCTGGGTCCACGGACCAGCCGTGTTATAGGTCTTGTGCCATTTCAGCACCCACAGCTCTTTGAGATCGACCTTCCGGACGGACCAATCGAGGAATGCCATGTTCGTGGCCCCATCGTGGCGATCGATGCAGGCACGCCGCATATGCTGCGTGCTCTCCCATACCTGGTCCAACAGCGGTGCCGGAGTGTCCGTGGGCAGAGGAAAGATATTGAACCGCAGGCCATCCATAAACAGAGGCACAGCAGCCGCGTTCTTCACGTTGGGCGTTCGCCAGTTGTTCGTCGTTTCGAAACCCTCGTAGACAGTCGGGTACTGTATCGGATCGGGGTTCTCCACCCAGCCGTTGATCCCGTAGCTGCCCCAATCGCCTTCGGGCGCGTATCCCTCGCCCCAGAACCGGCCCCAGGCGGAGTAGATGTTCCACTCCGGCGCCGTTACCCCATACTCGTCGACGATGGGTTTCAAGGCGGTCGGACAACAACGGATCTTGTGGTCGTTCTTGTACAACGGCCGCAACGCGTTCATCCAGTGATACGTGTGACCGCTGCCTACGCCTGCCTGGAAGTAACCGTTGTTCTCCGCGGTGAACATCTCGAAAAACAGGTTCCACTGCCTCAGATTCGCCCGGCAGGCGACGGTTCGCGCCTGCTTCTTCACCTTGGTCAGCGCCGGCATCAGGATCGACATCAGCAGGGCGATGATCGCGATCACAACGAGCAACTCGATCAAGGTGAAGGCTCTACGTCGTCTGATCATAGTACCTACTCCGAAACACCAAACCCTTTACAAGCGTATAGAGAGCCGGACCACCTGTTACGGTGGCCCGGCCTGTCATTGCTTCTCACGTACGACCCTTCCCGGCGATCTCTTCGCCGACAGGCCTCAGAAGTTCAGCTTGTTGGCCAACTGGCCCCACATCGCGATCGACGCCCAGCGCAAATCGGGGTTGCCGCTCTGGTCGTCCGTGGAGAACGCCTGGGGAGGTACCCTCTTGCCGAACGCGATGGTCCGCGGGTCCATCCACTTGTGGTACTCGGTGTGCCCATCGACGAACGAGAAGTTGGTCCCGTCGCCATGCCGGACCGGCGGCGGGTCCCACCACCTCCACTGATTCGTGTAAACGGTCCAGCCACCCAGCGCCGACGGGTTCGTGCCGCCGTCATCGAGGAACACGATGCGGAACGTCGCGTCTCTGATCTGCAGGCGTCTTTTGCACATCTCGGCGCCCATGTCGTCCCAGTTCTTGCAGTTCATGGAATCGGAGACAGAGTAGGTCCGCGTGATCGTGCCGGTCTGGTTGTACGCTATCGTTGCGTATTTCCGGTCCACGACGGGGCACCTGTAAACGTTGAGCGTCGTCGTGTAGGGGTACAGAGCCCCCTTCATGATCGCGTCCTTCTTCTGGATCTCCGTCATGCCCGACTCCCAATCCTTCAGGACCCAGGCCGGCTCATTGTAATGGGATTTGTTGAAGGGAAGGCTCGGGCTGTTCATCCCGGTGTACTCGCCGGAGTCGCCGTTGACGATCTTGTCGTCGTTCTGGTCGGCGTACATGATCCAGGCGAGCTGGAGGTTCTTGAGGTTGCTCAGACAGGTGGTGCGCTTGCCCTGCTCCCGGACGCGGTTCAAGGCCGGCATCAGGATCCCCATGAGGATCGCGATGATGGCGATGACCACGAGCAACTCGATCAGGGTGAAGCCCGTTCGCCCGCCCCACGTCTCTTTTCGCTTTCGTACTGTCACGGTCCTTCACCTTTCAAAGCACACGACAGCCAAGTGGATGGACGCTCTCCTCAACGACCAAACCCGGCGAAACGGGTCGGGAGAATGCCCATCAGTACTCCTTGAACGGCTTGATCCAATCAGGCCAGTCCTCGGGTCGGACTCCGCCCGCCTTGGTCCACGGCCCGCGGATGTTGAAGCTCTGATGCCATTTCAGTGTGTAGACCTCTTTGACGCCGAGCTTGCGCACCGACCAGTCCAGGAACGCCGCCGTGAGGTGTCCCTGGTGACGATTGATGCAGCAACGGCCCATCAGGTTGCCGCTCCAGGCGGCGAACTCACTGTCGGCAGGCCGGTCGGTCGGTAACGGCCACAGGTCGAATCGCAGAGCCTCAATGAACCACGGCACGTTGTTGGCTTGCTTGCCGCCGGCGGTCTTCCAGCCCTGCGAGGTGGCCACGCCGCTCTCATACGTCGCCACCGGCGTGGCGCCCGCCGCCGCCTGCGGGATGAGGCAATAGCCGTTGATTCCGAAGCTCCCCGCGATCCCATTGGGGCCCAAGTCGGCGCCGGTGAAGATCCCCCAGGCGTTGTAGATATTGAGCGTGGTCGTCGTAACGCCATACTTGTCGGTAATGGGTTTCTGCGCGGATGGACAGAACCACGTCTTGTTGGTCACCCAGTCCTTGAGCGAAGTGTCCATGTACTTGGGGAACCAGTAGCCCGGCGTGCCGTTGTCCGACTTCCAGAACCTGCCGTCGTTGGTCTCGGTGAACATCGCCGCCTGAAGGTTCCACTGTTTCAGATTGGCCTCGCAGGCCACCATCCTGGCCTGCTGCCGGACTTTGTTCAACGCCGGCATGAGGATCGACATCAACAGCGCGATGATGGCGATGACAACCAGTAATTCGATCAGAGTAAATCCGCGTCGTTTGGTCATGTCCAGACTCCGTAACCCACAATGCGATAACCATCTACCCATTTGAGATGCGGCGGAATGACACCCTGTTCCACCGAATTTCCACCTTTTTGTGCTGCCTGTACACACTCACCGGTTGTTGGCATTATACCGTAGCGCCTGCCCATACGCAACTGCAAAGTCCGCAAATCTTCCAGATCAACGTCAGGGCACATCAAGGGACAAGTGGGGCGCTTTGTCGCCAGGCGTTCGCCAGCTCGACATACTGAGCAGGGGCTAAGTCGCCGGGGCGCAGGGTCGGATCGACGCCGTGCTGTGCCAGGATGCGAAGCCACAGGTCCGGCCTGCCGAGATGAGTTGGCACGGTCTTGACGCAGGCTCGGAGCATCTTGCGCCGATGCCCCATAAAAAGGCCCACCACATCACTGAGAACCCCCATGTCCTGGATCTGGCGGGACTTGTGCTCGTCACGGACGAACCGGACCAGGGCCGACTCCACCCTCGGCGCGGGCCAGAAGACGTTGGGCTTGAGGACTCGCAGGATCTCCACACGGCCGGTGGCCTGCAGGAAGATGCTCAGCGTACCGTAGTCCCTGCTCCCCGGCCCAGCCGTCATCCGCTCGGCCACTTCCTTCTGCACGGTGACACACATCGCATCGGCTACGACAGGCCCCCTGGCCAAGTGGATCATCACCGGCGAGGCTACGTCATACGGCAGGTTCGAAACGAGCACGAGCCGCCCACTGGAGCCGCCGGAGCCCCCCTGTTCAAGACGCCTCCGCGCGTGCTCCAGGGCCTCGACGACCCCTGGATGGATCGCCCCCTTGCCTGAGAGGACATCAGCATTGATGATCCGCACGTTCCTTCGACCAGCGACTTGCGACTCGGCAATCCGGGCCAGCCTCTGGTCGATCTCGACGGCCACCACCGCCCCCGCCTGCTCCGCCAGGGCCTGTGTCAATGACCCGGTCCCACAACCCACCTCCAGCACGACATCAGTCCGGCGGAGCTGGGCGCTGTCCACGAGCAGCCGCATGAGGTTCAGATCGATGAGGAAGTGCTGACCCAACCTGCGAAGGGGTGATACCCCCGCTGTCGAGAGCAATTCCTGGATCTGGTGCTTGGTCTGCATGGTTATCGCTGGGATTCGGTAGGACCCCACAAGACGAATGGGACCTACAGGACTCATTCCCCCGGGCCGAGCTTCTATTCGAGCGCTTCCGGTTCCTCGTAGGTGGCCTCCGGCCCGCTGGTCCGGCCGTTCCCGTTGGCGGGCACGCCGGCAGGCTGGAGAGACCGCCTGGTCTTGGCCATCTGGATCGCCAGCAGGATGGCCGACTTCATGCTTGACGGGCTGGCCAGATTGCGGCCGGCGATGTCGAACGCCGTTCCGTGGGCTGGCGACGTCCGCACGATGGGCAGCCCGATTGTCACGTTCACGGCATGCTCGAAATCCAGCAGCTTGACCGGGATCATGCCCTGGTCGTGATACATGGCAACGACGGCGTCGAACTCCCCGTGCACCGTCCGCAGAAACAGCGTATCCGCGGGGATTGGCCCGATGCAATTGACTCCCTGCTCCTGCGCCAGCAGGATCGCCGGGCTGATGATCCGCTGCTCCTCGTCGCCGAACTGGCCCTCCTCGCTCGCGTGCGGATTCAACGCCGCCACTCCGATCCGCGGGTTCTCCAGCGAGAAGTAGTCCTTCAGCGCGTCGTTGAGCAGGTCAATGGGCTCGAACACGCAACCGATGGTGAACTTGTTGCGGATGTCGGATATCGCGATGTGGATCGTCGCCAGCGCCACCTTCAACGGCCCGCTGACGAACATCATCGCTTTGCGAGGGGCCTTGCACTTGGCGGCGAACATCTCCGTATGTCCCGGCCAGGGCGAATCTGCCAGCTTCCAGCTCGCCTTGCTGATCGGCGCCGTCACGATGGCATCGACGATCCCGTCTTTGGCGGCGGCGATGGCATCGGCGCAGAACTTGAGCGAGGCCTCGCCCGCCGCCCGGCTGGGCCCTTTGACATAGGGAGGCACGCTGTACTCGTCATAGTCCGCGATGACCACCTTGTAGGGGTACTCACGGCTGATCTTCTCATGCTGATGCCGACCCCAGAACGGATCGATCTCCGCCCGGTCGGCCGCATAGCAGAGCTGCTCGTTCATCCCGAACACGATGAACTTGGCCGCTCGGCGGACCTCCGGGTCGGCCAGAGCCTTGACGACCACCTCCGGCCCGATGCCTGCGGCATCCCCCATCGTCACCGCGATGACCATCTGCTCCGAGATCGAATTGTGGCCGTTGGCTTTGACCATCCTATGTCTTCAAACACGCTCGCCAGCTTCAGCAGCGCATGTCATTCCCGCGAAGGCGGGAATCCAGGAACGCATCGAATCACCCTGGACCCCCGCCTGCGCGGGGGTGACATAACCAGGCCGAGCTGTCGCTCAATCATAAATCCTCTCCGTATCCCAATTCTCGTAATCGATCCGCTGTCAGCCCCTGCTGTCGCCCAGGCATCATCGCCTCAAGTTGCCGGCGGACGATCTTGACGAGAATATCTATCTCTATGTTGACGCGTTGCCCGGCACGAGCATTGCCGAGCGTCGTTCTGGACAGTGTCTCCGGGATCGCCGCCACGCGGAAGCTCTGTGGACCGACCGCCGCGACCGTCAGACTCACCCCATCCACCGCCACCGAGCCTTTGGGCACCATCTGCTCCAGCAGCTCGCGCCCGGCGGCAAACTCTATGTCGGCAAACTCCCCGGCTCTTCTCACCGCCTGGACCGCGCCGATTCCATCGACGTGCCCCTGCACGATATGGCCTCCGAACCGGTCGGTGGCCTTCATCGCCCGCTCGACGTTCACCTTCGCTCGCGGCCCCAGCGCAGCCAGCGTCGATCGCTCCATCGTCTCGACGCTCATGGCGAACGTGGCGACCGTGCCGTCCAACCGGGTCACCGTCAGACAGGCTCCGCTGATCGCAATGCTGTCGCCCAGCCGGCAACCCTCAGCCAGAGAGCCTACGTCCACCACCAGCGAGCCACCGCCCGACGCGCCGGCGGCGGAAACACTCCTGACCTCACAAACGCCTTCTATAAGTCCTGTAAACATATTCGCTTATCTCAAGCAACGGTCTGCCGCTCCTCCGTGAGTTGCTAAACCCCATGCTACGCCCGACGAGCGGTCGTGTCAAGGAATTGTCCAGTCGCTGGCGTGGATCATGTGGACCTGTCACCCACCCGACCGCGTCCACTATGCCCGCGAGGCCGGTCAGGCGCGGTGCTTACCCCTTGCGCAGATTCTCTTTCGCGATGAGAGCGAAGCTGCTAAGATGGGGCGCGGCAGAAGCGTTTGCCGGTGTTGTTGTGAGGATAAGGAGCAGATGCCATGAATACGATCTGGTTGAAACTGGCCGCCGTGGCGGTCGCTATCGTGATCGTTCTCGTGGTGGTCGGCAGGTTCCGGTCTGGCAAGCCTGCACCCGAGCCTGCGCCACAGGCAAAAACGAAGACCTTCGAGCAGATGGCCGAGCGGGACAAGCAGTTCAATGAGCCGCCCAAGCCGGTCGAGCCGGCGACCCAGCCGGCACAGGAGCCCGCGCCGCAGCCTGAGCCACAAACGACGCAACCGCCGGAGCAGCAACCGCCCTCGCTGACTCCGGCTCAACAACTGGCCAGCCGGCCCGCCGGAGTCGTGTATCCGAGCGATATCAAGACTCCGACGACGCTGTACTTCAAGCCCATGAGCGAAGAGGACGACATCCAGGCACAGCAGATCCTGCCTTATGCGACCGCCGGGCGAAGCATCGGCCGGCTGCCGGTCATGCAGTACGGCCTGATGAATAAGGCTTGTCTCCAGATCGAGGAGCGCTGGCCCGACAGTTGGTATTGCTTCCGGGCCAAGCAGATGCTGGAGGAGATCACGCAATACCAGGACCGCTACGCGCAGATGTACAAGATCACGCCGCAACGACTCGATATCAGCCGATTCATGAAACCGAGGCGGGGCATGGAGCCCCGAACTGTGGAGCCGGTCCAAAGATGACAGCAGCCGATGGAAGGATCCCCGCGATCTCGATCAGCGCCGATTGCCTGCCCGAGGCGTGGGAGAAGGCGGTCCTGGCCGTATGGGACCAGGGCCTGGAAGTCAAGACCCAGTACGACAAGCCCGACGATCCGCCGAGCCGGGACGCAACGGTGATGATCGCCGTGAGCAATCCGTTCAACGAGCCGCGGATTCATAAGAATTTCCCCGGCGGACCCGAGGAGCTGGAGGCCTACCGCCAGGAGGTCGTTCACGGCATCCACGACCACTGGATCGACCCGGCCGCCGGCAAGTGGACGTACACGTATCACGAGCGGCTCTTCGCCTACAGTCCCGTCGAGGACCTTCGCCGTCGTAACGGCTCGCGGCCGTTCCCGCCGGTCAACCAGATCCAGTACATCATCGACTACCTGGCCGAGGCCGGACACAGCCGCCGGGCCCAGGCCGTCACGTGGATGCCCACCGCCGACCCGCAGACGGACGACCCGCCTTGCCTCCAGCGCATCTGGTGCCGGCTCATTCGCAACGACGCGGACGAATGGGTCCTGAATATGAACACCCACTGGCGCAGCCGCGACTTGTACAAGGCGTGGTTCATGAACGTCTACGCGCTGACCGACTTGCAGCGGACGATGGCGGAGGCGATCGCCGCCAGGCGGGGCGAGAGCGTCCACGTCGGCCGCTACGTCGATATCAGCGACTCGCTGCACATCTACGGCAGCTACTTCCGCGAGGCCGCCGTCGAGGTCGAGAAGATGCGCAAGACCCCGTTCACCCAGCGGGCCTGGGACAGCAGGCATCCGGCCTTCGAAATGATGACCCAGGAGGCGCGGACGAAGCTGGCGCAGGACCCCGACTGGTTCGCCAAGGCAAGAGGATGAGACCAGCCTTGTAGGTCATTCCTGCGAGAGCAGGAATCCAGGAGCGCACCGAACGATCCTGGACCCCCGCCCTCGCGGAGGTGACACGCCCGGGCGCGTTGGCCGGCGTGCAGGCAAGTGAAGTCACAGGAGTAGATCATGGCAATCGTCGTCAACGGCGAGCGAATCGAAGACCGTGACATTCAGCAGGAGGTGCAGCGATTGCGGCCCAGCTACGAGCAGGCCTTCACGGAGATGGATCCCGACAAGCGGGAGGCCCAGCTCGGTGAGTGGTCCAAGGAGAACGTCATCGAGCGCGTTCTGCTGCGCCAGGAGGCCAGGGCCAGCGACAAGACCATGCCCCCCGCCGAGATTGAAGCGGCGCTCGCGCGGCTCAAGGAACAGTACGCCGAACCGGAGGACATGTATAGAGAATTCGGCGTCGAGAGCGATGACCAGCTCCGTGAGATCATCGCGCTGCAGATGAAGGTGGAGCACAAGATCCGCGATATCTACGCCGCGGCGCCGGAGCCCTCCGAAAGCGAGATCGCGGACTACTACGAGCAGAACAAGGAGCAATTCCAGTCCGGCGAGCAGGTCCACGTCGCCCACGTCGTCAAGTACGTCAACTGGCAGACGGACGAGACGACGGCGATGGAGACCGTCACACGAGCCCACGAGGAGGTCGAACGAGGCGCCCCGTTCGAGGTGGTCGTCGAGAAGTACACCGATTGCGCCGACAGCGGCGGCGATCTCGGCTACGTCATGCGGGGCCAGATGGTCGAGGAGTTCGAGGACGTGGTCTTCAATCTCAGCCCGGGCCAGGTCAGCGACGTCTTCCGAACCCGCTTCGGATTCCACATCGCCAAGGTCTACGACCGCAAGCCGGCGACGATCCCGCCACTCAAGGACATCCGAAAACAGATTGCCGAAGCGGCGCGCGACCAGAAGAGAGAGCAGGCCCTCGGTGAGTATCTCGATGCGCTGCGAAGCAAAGCGGTCGTGGAAGAGGTCTGAGCCGCGGACCCAATCTCAAATCTCAGATCTGTTCTCCACAATTGCTCTCTGGCCCGGTTCGTGAGAATGTAGCGAAAATCTGTCCGGTCCATTTGTCTGCGGCTGTTTCTATCGTAGACTATAAGTGGCCGGGCACCGAAACGGGCAAGACAAAATTGCCTTGACCCGTGCCCGGCCCCGCGAAAACTCGTTCTGGTCCGGACCAGGACGCTTTGCGAAGAAAAAGACTCCAGGCCCACTGGCGAACGCAGACTCGGATTGGGCAACTTCACCTGCTAAATTTCTGTTTGGGGGGGCTGTGTGAGTTTCTTTCCGAGTAGCCTCTGCATCCCCAGGTGCAGAGGCCTTTTTCTGCGCGCACCACGTCCCCAGGAGTAGAATGCGCCGGCCATGACGGTCCTTGATCCCTGGACTTCCGCACGGTTCCAGCGTATCATCATCGTCCGGTGAATCCTGTGAACACGATGAAAGGAACCACTCGGATGATGCGTGATGGGCGAATCCTCTTTCTGTGGCTGGCAGGGGCGATGCTGTCGGCCACCGCGCTCGGGGCCGACCTGTTCCCGACCGAGATCCGGCGCCAGGCCTTTCTCAAGGCCCTGCGCGAGTGTGACGCCCGGTACGACGCCAAAGAGCAGATGCTGCAAGCTCCCTTCTCCTCGCCCGGCTATCACACGACGCTCACCGGTGGCACGGTGCACCCCACGCGCGAGTCGTTCGAGTACGCCGTCGCCTTGCTCGATAGCGGCGAGCCTGAACGGCAAGAGCGGGCCGAGGCCGTTCTTCGCCGGCTCATCAGCCTTCAGGACCAGGACCCGAACAGCCGCACTTACGGCATCTGGTCGTGGTTCCTCGAAGAGCCGCTCGACAGGATGTCCCCGCCGGACTGGAACTGGGCGGACTTCTGCGGGACGCAACTGCTGCAAGTGGCCATCGACCACATGAACCGCCTGTCGCTCGACCTACAGGAGAAGGTCCGGGACTCGATCCTGCACGCCGCACGCTCCATCCGGCGCCGCAACGTCGGTCCGGACTACACCAACATCGCCCTGATGGGCACGTACGTCACGCTCGTCGCCGGTGAGCGACTTGACGATCTGGCACTGCTCAATTACGGCCGCACGCGCCTTGCCCGGTTCAGCCGGTACACGCAGGAGAAGGGCTCCTTCAGCGAGTACAACAGCCCCACCTACACCTGCGTCGCCATCGCGGAAATCTCGCGCATGATCCAGCACGTCCGCGATGCAGAGTCGCAACAGCTTCTGGAGAGGCTCAACGACTTCGCCTGGCTGCACATGGCCCGTCGGTTCCACCCGCCGACCAGGCAATGGGCGGGCCCGCACAGTCGCTGCTACTCGACGCTGCTCCCGCCCACCACCCTCGGCTTTCTCCAGCGGGCGACCGAGGGCCGCTTCCCACTTGTGCCGGAAGCGGATGCCTGGCAAAGCATCACCGCGCAGCGGATCGCCCTCAGATGCCCCACGATGTACGACGAGTACTTCACCAGTCTGCCGTATCCGCGTGCGGAGGTCGAGACCTTCGTCCACAACGCCCCCGGGGAGCATGATATCGTCGGCACGACGTACCTGCACCCGGACTTCACATTGGGGAGCGTCAATCTCGGCGATTGCTGGAACCAGCGCCGCCCGCTGATCGCCTACGCCAAGACCCCGGCGGGAGTGGTCGCGATGCGACTGCGGTTCCTCCACGACGACTACGATTACTCCAGTGCCAGTCTCTTTGCAGTCCAGGACATGGCGGGCGTTCTGGGCGCCGTCCTCTTCGCCACCGACCGTGGCGACACACATATCTCGCTCGACAAGATCCGCAACGGCACGATCCTCGCCAGGGACTTGCGGCTCCGCCTGCAATTCGAGGGCGCCGTCGGAGACCTGAAGCTGCCCGCCCTGCCCAAGCCCGGCAGGCTGGAAGTCCGCGAGCCGGTTCGCGCGACCTGCGGGTCGATCGGCGTCACCTGGTGCCTGCACTTTGCCGGCTTTGCCGGTCTGGCCCTGCCGGCCGAAGTCGGCCGGGACTCCGAGACCGCCTGGATCGACCTGATCCTCTATCACGGCCGGCAACGTGAATTCAACTTCAACGAAATCAAGGAAGCCGCGATTGTCTTCACGCTCTCTCTGACCCCCTCCGCCACCGCCTTCGACGACGTCGTCCCGTCCGTCTACGCCAGCGTCGCCACCGATTGGGTCGCCGGAGTGCCTGTCGCGTCGCCGCGACAGACCTGGTCCTGGCAGCGAACCAACGAATCCACCCTGTCCCTTACCATTCCTCTGAAGCCATTGCCAACGAACCAACAGAAGGCCGCGGCAGAAGCCAGGTCCGGCAGCACAGACCCGTGGAAAACCGCCCCCTGACGGTGCAAACGGTAAATCATCAATCACGAATCATCGATCATCAATTCAAAGCCACCTGCCCACAAAAGACCGAGAGTCCGCCACCATCGCCGACCCCGGCGAAACCAGGCGATGGAGGGTCTCCCACTGAATTCGGGACGGCAGCTCTCAGCGACCTGCGACTCCATCATGAGAATGCGTGGCGACTCTGAGGTCCTACCTCTGTTGGCTTGTCAGGCGAGTCCGGGGCTACGCCTCGGCGCGCATGCTTCACATGGGGATTGGCGTTTTTCCCATCATGTGATCGCTGAAGGCTGCCGTACGCAGTGTGGAGCCATCGAGGTGCAGTCAGGCATCCACACGCAACGTTTGGCACAAATACCCGTCGGGCACCTCTGGGCATCGAGCCGTAGTTCTTCTTCCAGCGGTGGTACGTGGCCTCACTGTGCTTGATGCACTTCATGAACGGCTGTACCACTGTGCCCGGAGAGTCAGCCGATGTCGCAATCGGTGAGCTGGAAGACCTCGACCAGCTTCTGCATCATCCGATCGATGTCCCTCGATGAAACGCGGGGATTGGCGTAGTAGCAGATGGGCAACTGACGGTGAACGAAAGCTCCGTGTTTGAGCACGCGGGCAATCGTTCCAACCTCCGGATCGACACGGCACTTGAGATAGATGCCGTCATGATGGCGGTAGTACGCCGACGCGATTCTTCTCAGCACGCGTAGTTTGGTCGGCCCGAAGTCGACCTGACCGTTCAGGAAAAACTCCGAGACGAGAATGAGCCGCAGGAAGGAGAGCGTGTAGTCGTCGAGAGCGTACCACGCCTGCTCGTCGGCGGAGGAGGCGTGGAAGAAGCGACGACGGCTGGCGTCGCCCCCTGTGCCAAGGCGGCGCTTCAGATACCCATCGCCTGCCCAGTTCATTCTGGGGAACGGGCCGGTTGCAGCGGCATACTCGTCAAGGCTCACCTCCGTGAAGGTCCACTTGCGGCATCGGACCTGTCTCGAAGGTCTCTCTATGCGACTGACCGGGGCCTTCTTGAGGCCCAGCTTTCGCAACAGTGGATGGATGGAATGAGCGAGCAGGACAAGACGGCTGTTGGGGCGGTCGATGAAGTGATAGCCCAGTTTCCGGTAGCCGGGTCCGGACCGGTCATTCGGCGTGCCGTAAATCACCTGGGCCGGCGTGTCAAGTCCGAGTCTCATGGCTTGCTTCACAAGCCGGCTGAAAAGCCCTTTGCGCTGGTGCTGTTCCAGCGTATAGGTGCCGCCGATCTCGAAGCAGTCGATCGGTTTGCCTTCGTATGCGAGCCGCCGACCGGTCAGGACGCACCGCGAGGCGATTTTGTCAGGAGTGTAGGCGAACAGAAGAAAGCCGCCCAGCGGGTTGCCCGGCTCCCACCAGTTAGGACCGATGAACGTTTCGGAGCAGTACGATTTGCCTGGGAAGCCTGCGATGAATCGCTCGTACTCGCGGCGTTGCCCGCTGGTGAACCAGACGATTTCGTACTCCATGACTGGACCTGAAGGGGACTGTCCCGGAGGGCCGGTTGCACCGGCGCCTGGATTCAAGTTGTGCTGCGAGTCGATCATACGCCGATGACGAACACGACGTTTGTTGTCGCGGTCCCTCCGATGTTCAGAGCAGCCACCTTCCTGGCGCCGGCGACCTGGTAGCCTCCCGCCGTCCCGGTCACCTGCTTATACGCGTCGAGCATTTGGCGGGCGCCGGTGGCGCCGACGGGGTGACCGCCGCCGATGAGTCCGCCGGACGGATTCATGGGAAGCCGGCCTCCGATCTCGATGGTGCCGTCCTCGATCGCCTTCCAGGACTGCCCCGGCTCCGTCAGGCCGAAATGGTCGATGGCCATATACTGCGATGTTGTGAAACAGTCATGGGTCTCGATGGCGTCCAGGTCCCAGCAATCGCGAATGCCCGCCCGCCGGTAGGCATCGGTGATCGCCTTGCGCGTGATGGGCAGGACGTAGGGGTCATTCGCGGAGTCGGCGACCTTCGTCGCGAATTCGATCGGGGCGGTGGTATGGCCCCAGCCCAGTACCCTGGGGATGCCGTCCAGTGACAGTCCGTGCCTTGCGGCGTGGCGTTCGGCGACGCGCCGCGACGCCATGTACAGGCAAACCGCTCCGTCGGTGATCTGGGAGCAGTCGGTGACCTTGATCCTGCCGCTGACCACGGTGTTGTACCGGCCGAGCGTGGCGGCGTGCTCGTAGCTCATGAACCACGTGCGCGTCTGCGCGTTCGGGTTGCGCCGGGCGTTGCCGTAATTGATCGTCGAGATCCGCGCCAGGTACGTATCGTCGAGCCCGTATCGCCTGTCGTACTCGTCCCCGAGCTTGCCGAACAGCTTGGGGAACGGAAACTCGATATCCACACACTCCTTTTCGAAGAAGGCTGCCGTGCCCAGGTAGTCTCCTCCTTTGGCCGAGTCCACGGTCTTCATCTGCTCGACGCCGATCAGGCAGACCAGGTCGAAGATCCCCGCCTGAATGTACGCGATGGCGGACAACGCCGCCACCGCGCTGGACGCACAGGCGCTCTCGAAACGGATCGTCGGCAGGCCGTTGAATCGCGGGTCGAGGTCCACGAAGAAGCCCCCGAGGTGGCCCTGCATGCAGTACAGCTCGCCCGCGAAATTCCCAATGAAGGCGGCGTCGATCTGCGCCGGGTCGATCTCTGTCGCCGCCACGCTCCCCTCGTACGCTTCTCGCATCATCGCGGAGATGTGCTTGTTCTCGCGCGCCCAGTTGCGGGCGAAGTCGGTCTGATACCCACCGAGAATGTACACCGGCTCTTTTGTCACGCTGCGTTCACTCCTTGGCTACTTGGCCACAAAATACCTGGCGGCTTCGAGGGTTTGCAGAGGCGTTTTCCTCGGTGTCTCCAGCAACGGCGGGACCGGAAGCCCCCTGGCATCGCATCGTCGCAAGACCGATTCAGGTCCTCCGAGCATCTCCAGGATCACGCTGGGCGGCGCCCAGTTGAAACCGGCGCTCATGACCGTGTCGATCCCGGCAATCCCGTGCTCGGCGGGCGTCACCTCCCCGATCAGAGAGTACGCGTAGGCAATATAGGCGCACAGGACGCTGACCACCAGCTCGGCCTCTTTGCCATCGGCCTCCAGGATCGTCTCAAACGCTTTGTAGTACTTGCCCACGCGGATGAAGTGCTTGGCCTTCTCCACGAAGGCGACGTGTGGCTCGATGGCCGGGATGTAGTCACACGTGTCCGGGTCGAAGAACACGTACTTGCCGCTTTCGAGCTTCTTGTAGAATCCGGCGCCGCGTTTTCTGCCCAGCAGCCCGCGCTGGATCATCGTTTCCACGTACGGCGGCAGCGTCAGCCAGTCGTGCATCACGTCGTGGGTGTGGGTCTGGAGACTGTCGATGATCGCCCGATGGATGTCCAGACCCACCAGGTCCAGCGTTGCCAGAGGGGGCATCAGGCGTCCGGTATACGGCCCGATGAGGTAGTCCATCAGCTCGACGCCGTACTGCTCCACCAGCGAGGTGATTCGTGAAAACAATACGAAAGCGATCCGATTGCCCGCAAAAGCGACCGTGTTCTTCACGGGGATCACCTCGCGACGGAGCTCCTTCCGCAGGTATTCGCCCATGAATTGCACCAGCTCGGGATCGGTGTCCTCGTGGCCGGTGAGCTCGCACGCGAGCATCCGGCCCGGCGGATTGTAGAAGTGCGTGGACAGAAAGTGCCGACGAAAGTCCCTGTCGCGTCCCTCCGCCAGCAGTGTCAGCGGCAGGCTCGAGGTGGTCGAGCTGATGATTGAGCCCGGGCGCCTCAACCCCTCCACTCGCTCGTAGATCTGGCGTTTGATCTCCGGTTCTTCGGCGGTCGCCTCGATGATCCAGTCCGCCTCCGGCACGGCCTGCTGGAACAATGCGGCGTAGTCGCCGCACGCAATCCTCTTCGCGATCACTTCCGATCGCGCCTGTGCGATCGCTCGCTCCAGCCCGCGCTTTGCCCTCTCCGTGGATCGGCTGATGAAGGCCACCCTCAGTCCATGCTGCGCGAGCAACCCGCCTACCAGCGACCCCACGGTGCCGCTGGCGCCGAGCATCACTACGTTCTGGATCTGTCTATTCATGTCCTGCACAAGGAAAAACGGGTCCGTCAATTACCGGTCCAGAAGCTCCGAGAAGGAGCACACGTGTAGATGCTCTTGCCGGGCCAGGTCCAACAGACGGTCAGTCAGTTCAACGATGTATCGTTCTCTCTGCTCGAAGTCCTTGCCCCGGCGGTCGAAGCTGTGCATCAGCACGACCCCGCCGCCCGCCCTGGACACGTCGGCCACAATGCTCGAAGGCTCGGGCAACCGGGGGAGCGTGTCGCCTGAGTCGTGCGTCCAGAGCGCTACTCGAATGCCTCTGATGGTCAGCAGGAGCCACGTGCTCGTGGTCAGTCGGCCGCTCGGCGGTCGATAGGTGAACCGTGTGGTCAGCCAGTCATCGAGTACCTGGTACGCCTGGTTCGTGTCCCGCATGGCGCGCCACGGGAATGTGTGCCACGCATCCAGATGCTCGAATGTGTGACAGGCCACCTCGTGGCCGGCGCTCTTCAACACGGCCGAGCGCTGCGGGTACTCCAGGGACCGCTTGGCGTTCAGGAAGAACGTCGCTCTTGCGTTTCTCTCTTTCAGTACGGCGATCAGCCGATCCTCCAGCCGGGACCCTGGACCATCATCATAGGTGAGAACCAGTTTGCCCCTGGCTCTCTTTCTCAGCAGCGCGAGGTTGACCCCCTTGGCCACTCTGCCCCCGCCATACTCACAAAGAACAATCAATACAACTGTCAGAGGTAGTGCGAACCACACCATCCGAACATCCTATAGTGCGCGATCATCGAGAGCACACCAGTATATCGGCAGCTTGCCAACTGACAATAGCGAGGACGCGCCGGGTTTATCGCAGGTCCGAGAAACCAGGCTGACAATGCCTCGGCGATCCACCCACTACCACAGGTCTTGTCTGTTGGCGGGTTTCTTCAGGCCGGCGGCGAGCGCCCGGTCGCGGAGCGTGTCCCCCAGCGGCGTGGGCGAATGGTGGAAGAGGGCTTGGACTACCTTTTCATGACTGCTCAGGGCGGCCAGGGCATCCGACCAGGACTGCGGGTACTCCGTGCGGACTGATGCAGCCAGGTCGAGGCAAATGGCGTAATAAGCGGCACGGGCCAGTTGCTCCATGGTAGCCGGGTGAAGGATGCCGTTCTCGATCTCAGTTCGCAGCTTCTCCCTCAGGACCGCCGTTTGCGCATCGGGGCTTTCCAGGCGCAGGACGCACAGGGGTTTCTGCAGGTTGATCCGGTAGACGATTCGGGCGTCCCCGGTCAGTCGTTGGCCGCCTTGCTCGAGGATGACTCTCTCAGCTAAGTCAGTGACGCGATCTGCAAAGCTGGTGATCGTCTCGTCGGCGGGCACATTCTCGCGGGTGGTGTTCTTGTAGCGATCCACGATCTGCCAGCCCTGAGCCAGCATCCAGCGGTAGCCTTTCATCACGCCGAGGATCTGGCCGAGCAGTCCGCCGCGGATCTTGTCCCGCAGCACTTCAACGGAGATGTCTATCGTCCGGACGGTCTCGCGCGCGAGCGTGTCCCGGTCACCCTGGCCGGCGCGGGTCTCAACCCCAGGTATACCGGCGGTCATTGCCACGACCAGGATGCAAAGCCAGCGCGAGTCAACCATCTATGCTATCTGACTACTTCTTTCGAGTGAAGCTCAACTCTGTGGGAAACAGCCGCTTGTCGTCGGCATACTTGGTGACGAACGCCTGCAGTTCCTTGGTGGAGGCCGTCAGGATGGGCCGCTCCTCGGTTCCCGTGCATTCCACGGCCTTCGGCTCGGCGTCCATCAGCTTCAGGAATTCGCCGTCGTCGGTCAGATGCAGCTTCAACGCATCGTCGCCTATTGAGTCCACGCGGACGAACGTGTGACTGGGCAGGAAGAAGAACGCGTTGTACAGCAGCTTCACCTTCTCGATGTCGGACTCCCCCGACGGATACCGGTCGGGGAAGATGTCGAGAAACGATCGATTACCCAGCTTCACGAGGCAGGCAGCCAGAGAGCCCTTGTGGTCCTCCCCGTCCGTCATCGTCAGCCGGTAGAATCTCTTGAAGTCGTCCTTCAGCTCCTTGGGCAGACTCTCCGCTGAGCTTTCGTCGAAGCGAGCGAACTCCCACACGGTTCCGGTGTCGTTGGCGTCTCCGACCCAGGTGCCGAGAAGCTTCTCCTCGAAGACGATTGTCTCTTTCGTGAAGAGTGGATGCAGCGAGACGATAGGCACGCAACCGGCCGCCAAGCCCACGAGACAGTACAACATGACTCTCTTTGCCTTCATCGTTGTCTCTCCTGACCTTCACAACTTGAACGGATACGCGATTCAATGGCGCACATATCCTACCACTGTGGTCGTGACGCCGATAGCCCTATCTTGGAGCGCATCGCCCCGGCACAGTGCCGGAGAATCTACGCAGAGACGACCTACCTGGTGGCGGGCCAAAATGGTTGCGGGGCGAGGTCAGAACCACTACAGTGCACAGCCCGCAACGTGGATTGCGGCACCTGTGTCGTCGTGGAGCTGGGATCGAGCGTGTTCGATCTGGATACAACGGGTTGGATGGTCGTGGGCCTGTGTGCCTTCCTGGCAGGCGTGAGCAAGACCGGTCTTCCGGGGCTGGGCATCTTGCACGTGCCGCTGATGGCAATGGTGCTGCCCAAGCGCGAATCCACCGGGATCCTGCTGGGGATGCTGATCCTCGGTGACTTGTTCGCCGCGTCATACTATCGTCGCCGGGCCGAATGGAAGCACGTGCTGCGGCCCTTGCCGGCGGCGTTTGCCGGGATCGTCGCGGGCTGGCAGGCCATGCGATTCGTCACCAACGACCAGCTCGGGCCGATCATCGGGATCATCGTGCTGGGCATGCTCGCGCTGAACTACTGGCGCACCCGCGCCGGCGGCGACGACGCGCCGATCCCCTCGCAAGGGGGGTTCGCTGTCACGATGGGCTTCGTGGCCGGCGTGACCACGATGATGGCCAACGCCGCCGGGCCCGTCATGGTCATCTACCTGCTGGCCATGCGCCTGCCCAAGCTCGCCTTCGTCGGCACCAGCGCCTGGTTCTTCTTCGTGATCAACTGGGTGAAGGTCCCCTTCAGCGTCCGCCTGGGTCTCATCACGCGCCAGTCCATCCAGCTCGATCTGATGATGCTTCCACTGATCGTCGCGGGCGCTGTCGCGGGCATCCTGTTTCTCCGTCGAATCCCCCAGAAGGCCTTCAACAGCATCGTCCAGATCCTCGCCGCCGCCGCCGCGATCAAGCTGCTGTTCTGATCGCGGCAGGAGGGAATTGGTTTGCAAAAGCCCTCGGCAACGCCCATCATGGGCGCCATGTTGAGGCCCAACGACAGCAGTCTCCTGGAATCGGCTCGGCGGCAGATGCTTCAAGAGCATTTGCAGGGACGCGGCATCGTGGACGCGGATGTCCTGAGGGTGATGGCCCAGATCCCGCGCGAGCGGTTTGTGCCGCCGGAGCATCGCGATCGGGCGTATGCCGACGGCCCGCTGCCGATTGGCGAGGGTCAGACGATCTCGCAGCCCTACATCGTGGCCTTGATGACGCAGCTTCTGCGCGTGAATCGGGACTGCGAGGTCCTGGAGATCGGCACCGGCAGCGGATACCAGACGGTGATCCTCGCGGGATTGGCCAGACGCGTCTATACCATCGAGAGGCTCCCAGAGATGTCGGCGGCCGCGAGCAAGATCCTGAGTGAGCTGGGCATCGGCAACGTCGAGTTCCGCGTCGGCGACGGCAGTTGCGGCTGGCCCGACGACAGGACATTCGACCGGATCCTCATCACCGCAGCGATCCCGGACTTCCCCCCGCCTCTGACGGCGCAGTTGGTCGAAGGAGGCATGATGGTCGCCCCCATCGGACAAAGCTCCGTGCAGCAGCTCACGATCGCCGAGAAGCATCACGGCAAGCTCGTCGAGAAGCACACCAGCAGTTGCCGCTTCGTCCGACTCATCGGCGAGCATGGTTTTCCCGCCTGAACGAACTGGTCAATAAACCATGCACTTGGTAGAATATGGGAGTGCAGGCAAAACAAGGTTGGATGGGGACACGACCCGGTACGGCGCTTCGGCGGAGTACGTACCGCTTGTAGAATCGAAGGCTATCGGACACATGCAAGGGGACGTTTCTGAAGAAGCTCAAGGCAGGGAGAGCATCACACTCACGACGCCGGTCCAGTACGTCAAGGGTGTCGGACCCGCGCGGGCGGCAATCTTTGAGAAGCTTGGCGTGCAGACGGTTGGCGATCTGCTGGAGTATTTCCCTCGTGACTGGGTCTTTGCACCGGACCCGATCAGGATTTCGCATCTGCGTCCGAACGAGTCCGCGACGATCGTCGGCCTGGTCGAGTCGATCGA
>JAFGJR010000323.1 GCA_016928975.1 Sedimentisphaerales bacterium
GACATTCGGGTGATCAAGCCGTAGGAGCACTGGCGGCAGAGGCGGGCTTCAACAAACCCGCCTGAACAGGACCAAATCGGGGCCTGCGTCTGCGGATGCAGGCCCCGATCATTTTGCGCCCCGTCGGAGTTCACACGGAGCCGGCAGCAAGCCGAAGTGTGTCGTCTCTCTGCGTCCATCGGCCGGGGGCTTGCAGCCCATTTCCATTGGGGCCGCCCGCAGTGATCGAAGCTGGGTCACTGCGCCGACAACAGTGGGCAGGTGACCTCCACGAGGCAGACATCGGCGCCGTCCGATCCTCGGGACCTGCGTTCGAGGACGTTGAAACGCCCGTTGCGGCCGGGGGAGACGAGGACCTCGATCTGGTCGCCCTCGAAGGCCTCAGCCAGGTACGTGACCTGCATGGTGTGAATCGAGCGCAGGCGGCCGAGTTGCAGATACAGACCGTCCATGGCCCAGCGGACGTACTCCGTGTTGTTGACGTGTCCGTTGAAGTCGAGCGAGCTGAACGGCACCTGCAGGGAGCAGGCGCGGGTGCAGCCCTCGGCGCCCTTGAGCCGATCCAGAGGCTCGGCGAGAGCCTTGGAGCCGCTGGGTGGCAGATTCAGGTCCATCCGGGTCAGGTTTCGCGGCCGCCCACTCCGGCGATCCAGGACCATCCACTCGCTGCCGGCGCGGAACCACTCACCCCCGTCCGGGGCCAGGCCGACGAACTCTCGGGCGGCGGTCAGACGGGTGTAGCCGCTGGGCCAGGTCCGAACGGTGAGACGATCCCTCCACCTCGGCTCCCGCGAGATCTCGATCCGGAGATTCGCCAATACCCAGAAGCAGCCCCGCTCGTTCATATCAGCAAATCCGACGCCGAGCTGTTCGGCGTGGCAGGCGGCGGCTTCCTGCAGGTACTGCATGAGCGCACTGACTTTCATGCCGCCGTCCGGCCGGCAGTCAAATGCCTTCACAGTGAAATCGTCTTCCCGTTCGAGCATGACAGTCTGTCCGGGACACTCCTTTACCGGTCCGACACTCTGCAGCAGCGCATTATGGCGTGCCCCCCACATGCGAGCAAGCTGCAATGCACCCACAATCCCCGGTCCCGCGGCGTAACGATGCCGGCGGCGGTCCTCTGGAGGGCATTCTCGGGGGCGCGCGATTGTCCTCACAACTGACGACATACTTTGGGTGGCGTGGGGATTGAGCTCGCGATACAAGAAATACTGTCGTCAGACGCCGTAGCAGTGGTAAGGAGGCATGTCTTCCGATCGTTGGTGCAGGGGCCGGTGTCGAGAGAGTATGGGACCCGCGCCTGAAAGAGGCCGGTCACATCCGTGTGGGTCCGCAGCCTGTAGGTGCCGCTGGGCGGCTCTCTGGGTCGTTCGTAGCGTGTGGACACGCACATGAGCAGAACGCAATCGGCGTGGGCACCGCCTTGGTGGGCTGGCTTCGGCGAAGAGGGTAAGTGTGACTCGAGCAGTATTCCGGAATGGGTGACGGCCGTGACGCTCTTCTGTCGCGGCCTTTCTTCTTCAGGGCGCGACATGCGGAGCCGGCGGCGTCTCCTGGAGCCGGCGAGTGATGTGGGTGATGTCGTTGCTCATGCCCTGAAGGCGGCGGACCATGTGGGCGAGCTTCTTCTCGTTGAACGTGGTCTCCGTCAGTTGCAGCCACTGGCCGTCTTCGTATTTCATCTTGAAATCCTGCACCCGCACGGGGCACGGGGCACAGCCCTCCTCGATCTGCCAGAGGCCGTGAACGAGCAGGTTCCGGATGTCCCGCGTGGCCTCAATCTGTTTCAGTGCCTGTTCCAGCTCACCCAGCAGGCCGGCGTCGTGCTGAATCTTGAAGCGGGCCACGTACTTGATCTTCCGCAGGAGCACCGACAGATTGAGTTCGTGAATGAAGAACGGCCCGATCAGCCGGCTGCCGTCGCCGATCAGGATCTCCAGCAGGCTCTGAAGCTGGTGCTCCAGCGAGGCGAACTGGACTGTCATCTCGCCGATCTTCTCGAAGAGCGTGTCCTTGCGCATATTCTGTCCCTCATGGGTCCACAGTACGATTCACAGCCCCGGTCTTTATCGACCAACGTGTGCACGGACTGAAACTTCTCTTTGCTTTTTCGGCCACACTCTGCCTAATATGGGACGATGCAAAGGACCCTGTGACACAGACCGCATTGGGATGGATCGAAAGGCCGACTATGAAGCAGAGGATGTTGCTTGGCCCGGCGCTTCTTATGGGCTTGATCTGCGCATCGTGCCAGCCCCGGCGAGCGCCGAAGCTCGTGTTGGAGTACGACCGGCCGCTGCCCCCTGGACAACTGGCCCTCCGCAAGATCACCGATCCCAACCGCTTTCCGGATTTTGCGGAAGGCTGGCGGGACTTGGGCAGCCTTCAGACTGCCATCCGCAAGAGCCTGAGCTACCTGGCCAAGCCGTCCAGCAAGCAGTACTTCCCGTACGGCGATGTCAACCACGAGCGGGTGGTCAAGAGCCTCGATGCGTTCCTGACGCTGCTGGATTCCGGCGCTCACAGCAACGAAGTCAACGGTCTCGTCCACGCGTATTTCGACGTGTACGAGTCGGTGGGCTGCGACGATCGCGGAACGGTTCTGTTCACCGGGTATTACACGCCGATCTTCGATGGCTCGTTCACGCGGACCTTGCGATTTGGGTGTCCCCTGTACAAGGTTCCGTCCGACCTGGTGAAGGGACCGGACGGCCAGACGCTGGGTCGTCGCGCGGCCAACGGGCAAATCGTGACGTATCCGACGCGCGCCGTCATCGAGGACGCCGCGATGCTCAGAGGCCAGGAGCTGGTGTGGCTGGAGGACCCGTTTGAAGTGTACATCGCGCACGTGCAAGGCTCGGCGAGGATCCGGCTGCCCGATGGTCAGGTCGTCACCGCCGGCTATGCAGGCAACAACGGCCAAGAGTATCAGAGCGTCGCGAGAATGCTGATCGATGACGGAAAGATCGCGAGCGACCGCATGAGCCTGGCCGCCATGATTGACTACTTCAAGGACCGTCCTGGCGAGGTGGACAGGTACGTCCGGCGGAATCCTCGCTATGTGTTCTTCCAGATCGGCGAGGGCCCGCCGCGAGGTTGCCTGAACGAGCCGGTGACCGCCTGGCGCACGATTGCCACGGACAAGTCCGTCTTCCCGCGCGCGGCCCTGGCGTTCATCTCGACAAACCTGCCGCAGATGGAGCGGGGCGTCGTTGTGACTCGGTCGTACAATGGCTTCGTCCTCGACCAGGACGCCGGTGGCGCGATCCGCGCCCCAGGGCGCTGCGACGTCTACATGGGCATGGGAGACGAAGCCGGACAGTTAGCCGGCCAGACCCACCAGGAAGGCCACCTCTACTACCTGTTCCTCAAGCCGTGACGCCCCCCCTCGCAAGGGCAGGTTTCAAACCCGTCCCAGCCACCGGCCGTCCTCGCAGTGTCAAATCCCTACTACACCTCCATGATAACAGGGAATGTCTCCCGCGTGCCACGCAAATTGGCTTTGTTTGACGCCTGCGTCAAAAGTCGGGACATTGCAAGAAGATGTGATAAGTGTTTATTTTGTATGGATTTATGTTA
>JAFGJR010000324.1 GCA_016928975.1 Sedimentisphaerales bacterium
GACATTCGGGTGATCAAGCCGTAGGAGCACTGGCGGCAGAGGCGGGCTTCAACAAACCCGCCTGAACAGGACCAAATCGGGGCCTGCATCTACGGATGCAGGCCCCGGTTGCTTCTTCGTCCTATTCGCTAAAGTCGCCCCACCTTGCACCCGAAGAGCCGTGTGCACGAGATTCTCGCCAGAAAGGAACAGGGATCGTGAGGCTCCAGATGGACCGAGAAAATGCGGGCGATTTCGCTTGCAATGGCAGGCGGCCATCGGGTACAAGGGAGTCAGATTGGCTTGCGAGGTCTTGCTTGCAGGCGCTGACATCGTTCAGTGTACAAGCAGGGGAGGAGCGCTGTTTTCCAGACGGGGTCGCCAACGAAACCCCGTATTGCACAGGACGGAAATCGCCTGTCCCACATCTCACTCACTATTGCGTTGTGTGAAGGAAGGAGGTAAGGTCGCGGCTTCAATAGGTCATAGAGACGCGAGATTCCGCACTTTGGCAGGTAGCAGGTCGTCCGAGGGTGGATGCATTGGCGGCGGAGTTACCCGCAGGCTGACCCGGGCAAATCCCAGGCCCTGGGGCCGTGCCGGGCAGTCGGTTTTTTGTGTGCTCGAACGGGCACAGGACAAATCTGAGTGTGAAGGAGGTCAACCATGTGTAAGAATTGCGTTGGTTTGATCGTGTTGGTCTTCGTATTGGGGCTGGCCCAGGCGAGCCTGGCCGCATGGGACCCCAACACGGACCCCAGCCTCGTCGGCTGGTGGAAGCTTGATGAGAAGTCCGGCAGTACGGCGGCCGACTCATCCACGAACAGGAACAACGGCGCCGTCTCAGGCGACGCCGTATGGGCCGCGGGCCGCATTGACGGCTGCCTGCAGCTCGACGGCTCCAATGACTACGTGAGCCTGCCCATCGGCAGCGTCATGCAGACGCTGAACAGCGCTACGTTCGCCGGGTGGGCGAAATGGTCCCAGCAGGGAGGATCCTGGCAGCGAATCTTCGACATGGGCACCGGCACCACCGTGAACATGTTCCTGACGCCCTCCAACGGCAGCACGACCGGAATGCGGTTCGCCATCACCACCAGCGGAAACGGCGCGGAATCTCAGCTCACGGCGACCAACCGGCTGGCCACAGGATGGCACCATGTCGCCGTCGTAATCAACGGTGACACGAGGGCTATGCAGCTCTATTTGGATGCCGCCGTTGTCGCCAGCGGCACGACCAACACGCTGCCGAAGGACCTGGGCAACACGACGCAGAACTGGCTCGGCCGGTCGCAGTATTCGGCGGACGCCTACTACAACGGCTCCCTGGATGATTTCCGGATCTACAGTCGGGCCCTGTCCGCTGAGGAGGTCAGAGCGCTCGTTCCGCCTATATTGAAGGCCACCAACCCCACTCCAGCCAATGGAGCCACGGGCGTGGGGGCGCCGGCACTGACCTGGACGCCCGGGGAGACGGCCATGTTTGTGGACATCTACGTCGGGACGACGCCCGATCTCACGACGGCCAACCGCGTGAAGCGCCAGTCGGCCGCCGTCAAGATGTTGTACGTCCTGGTCCCCCCGCTGGAGCCTGGCCAGACGTACTACTGGCGGGTGGATTCGCTTGACGCCAAGAGCAAGCTGATCGCACAGGGGGACGTCTGGAGCTTCACGATGGCGCCGGTGACGGCCTTCGCGCCCATCCCGGCGGACGGCGCCCTGTACCAGAGCGTTGACGCCGATCTGGCCTGGTCGGCTGGACAGGACGCGTTCAGCCATGAGGTCTATTTCAGCACGAATCAGGACGATGTGGCCAATCGTGCCGAGGCCGCGTTCCAGGGATTGCTGGTACAGTCCTTGCTGGAACTGCCTCCCCTGGCTTTGGAGACAACCTACTACTGGTGCGTGGATGAGATTGACGCCCTGGGCGACAAGCATGTCGGCAACGTGTGGAGCTTTACGACGACGATTCCAGGCTTAGGCGCGGCCAAGCGCGAGCTGTGGCTCAATGGCAGCAGTGGGACAGCCGTCGCGGATCTGACGAACGACGCTCGTTATCCGGGCAATCCCACCGATGTCAATGAGATGCCTGATTTCGAGTCTCCGTCCAACATCGCGGACAATTACGGCGGCAAGCTGTCGGCCTGGCTGCACGTGCCGCTGGCCGGCGAATACACCTTCTGGGTCGCCAGCGATGACAACAGCGAGCTGTGGCTCGGAGCAGACGCCGACAGCGCCGAACTGATCGCCTCCGTGGATGATTGGACGGACGCACAGCAGTGGGACAAGTTCCCCAGCCAGAAGTCCGAGCCGATTACACTGGAAGCAGGTCGGTACTTCCTGATGGCGCTGTGGAAGGACGGCACCGGCGGGGACAACTGCGCCGCCGCATGGCAAGGTGCAGGCATTCCGGCCCGCACGCTGATCGCGGGTAACTATCTAATGCCGTTTGAGGCCCTCTGGGCCTACGGTCCGCGGCCGCGGAACAACGATGTCAACACGCCTCAGATTCTCGAGATGAAGTGGACCGCCGGCACACGAGCTACGACTCACCAGGTCTACTTCAGCGAGGACAAGGATGCGGTGGCCAACGGCGAGCCGGGCAGTGCCGCGTATCGCGGCCAGCAGGCGGTCGATAGCACCACCTTCAATCCTGGAAATCTGGAGTTCGGCAAGACCTACTACTGGCGAGTGGACGAGGTCAATCCCGCCGAGGCGGACAGCCCGTGGAAAGGCGCAGTATGGACCTTCACCACGGCCAACTTCATCGTAGTGGACGGCTTCGAAGACTACGTGGATGACGTGGAAGGCCGTATCTTCCAGACGTGGATCGACGGCTGGGGTTACAGCGAGCCGGCACCGGGCAATCCGGGCAATGGCACCGGCTCGGCGGTCGGATATGGCAGCGCTCCGTTTGCCGAGAGGACGATCGTCAAGAGCGGCGTGCAGTCGATGCCGTTTGCCTACAACAACGCCGACAGTCC
>JAFGJR010000325.1 GCA_016928975.1 Sedimentisphaerales bacterium
CAGGTTTCGACCCGTGTTTCTGGGGCAAAACCAGGGATCAGGTCGGCCGAGCCGGACTTTTGTCGTGGGCGTCAAACAAAGCCAATCGGCGGATGGCGGATTGAAGACGGGGGAGGGCTCCTGCGAAACAAAGCCAATCGGGGAAGCGTCAGGTAGCACCCCCGCCGCCGGGGGTGATCCCAGCCGAGGGCGGCTGGGCTACATGGTCGATGACCCGGCGTGTGAAACAAAGCCAATCTCGCGCCGCTTCGCGGAGAGGCCCAAATGCGATGAGCGGCCGCGAACGACCGCTCATCTAAGAACGACGCATGGGCGTCTGGTTGCAGAGTGTTACCGGGCGTTTGGTTTTCGGTGCTCTGTTCACCCGTGTAGACGCCGTTCCTATGAGCGTTATTGCAGGTCGGACGAAAGAACCCCTCCCTATGGTGTGGGTTTCTCGCCGTTCGGGTTCATTCCGAGCGCGCCGGTGACCATGTAGACCACGACGCCCAGCCCCAGCGCGACGGCCAGAACGATCAAGCTGATTGGCTTGACGGCCCTGGCGTAGTTGATCGAGCTGTAGATCAGGAACAGACAGACGCCGCTGAAGATCAACGGCGTGATTGGATAGCCTGTCACCCTGTAAGGCCGCTCCACGCCGGGCTCCTTGAAACGAAGCACGATCACCGACAGGGACGTCCCCAGGTAGAAGGCATAGACCGCCGCCGCGGTGTAGAGAATCGCGTCGATATAGCTGCCGAAGGCCAGGATCAAAGCCAATGCGATCAGGCCCTGGACCGCCAGCGCCCGGACCGGCGTGCCGGTGCGAGGATCCCAGCGGCCCAGGGGACGGAAGATCCGGTGATCCTCCCCTACGGCGTAGGAGATTCGGGCCCCGGTGAAGATCAGGCCGTTGACCGCCCCGAGGGCCGAGATGCACACCAATGCGCTGATCAGGCGCTTGCCCACCTCGGGAAAGACCGTCCCGATCGCGTCGCTGGCCACCGCGTCCGATGTCGCCAGAGCTTTGTAGCCCAGCGTGTAAAGGAACGCTCCATTGGCCAGGACGTACAGAGCGATGACCGCCGTCGTGCCGACCACCAAGGCGCGGACAATGTTGCGCCGGGGGTCCTTGACCTCCGCGGCGACGTAGGCCATCTCGTTCCAGCCGCCGTAGGTGAACAGGACGAGGATCAACGCCACGCTGGCGGGGAAGGAGCCCACCTCCGGCGATGTCCCGGCCCCACGAGGCGCCGCGACGGCCACTCCCACGATGGCCAGCAGACCCAGCGCCTTGGCGGTCGTCAGGAGGTTCTGCGTCCACTTGCCTTGCTTGACGCCAAGGATGTTGATGATGGTCAAGACCAGCACGGCCGCGCCGGCAAAAAGCCGCTGGCTGACGCCGGGGTAGGTCGCCAGGGGATCGTAGATCGCCCGGCCGTACGTGGCGAAGGCGAAGGCCATGATCGCGATGTCGCCCGGCCGGACGACCGTGAGCTGCGCCCAGCCGAACAGGAAGCCCGCCCACCGCCCGTATGCGCGGCTGAGGTAGACGTAGTCGCCCCCTTCCCTTGGATACGCCGTCGCAAGCTCCGCGTAACTGAGAGCCCCGGCCAGTGAGAGCAGCCCGCCGACCACCCAGATCGCCAGGACGCCCCACCACGAGCCGGCCCCTTTGGCGATATCCGGCGCCATCTGGTAGATCCCGGCGCCGATGATGATCCCCACGATGATGCACGTGGAATCGAACAGTGACAGCTCTCTCTTTGGGGTCTCTCGCATCAGCAAGCTCCTACACGCCCGCTCAGAGTCAAACTCGTACTACAGTCTCTTCAGAATGGCCCGGCGACAATTCACTCTCGTCAGTGGTGTCTGCGCGATCCTGGTTACATCCGCACCCCCAGCGCTATCAGGTCCTGCTCCACCTGCGCAAGGCTTTCGTACACGATCCCGCGCATGCCCGCGCCGCGAGCGCCGTCCACGAACACCGGTTTGTCATCGATCAGGACACACGCACCTGCCGGCGTCCCAAGCTTGCGGGCGCTGATCTCGTAGATCTTCTTTTCCGGTTTGCAGGCGCCCTCGGCACAGGAGAAGATCGGCACATCGAACATCTCGTAGCGCAGCTCGAGAAAGAAGTCCATCGCCGGGGCCTCCGTATTCGACAGCAGGGCGGTCCTGTACCCTTTCGTGCGCAGCCGTCCTGCCAGGGTGAAGACCTCGTCGCGTGGCGAGTACACCGCTCGGAAGGCCTGGCCCCATAGTGATGGCGCTCGCGGCAACGGCCGGCCGAGATCGCCACATACCTGCCGCCAGAACAGCTCTTCGGAGATCGTCCCCCTCTGAAATGCGTCCCCGCGCCGGCTGTGGACTCGCGTGTACTGCTCTGCCGGCACACCCAGCGCCCCGGCGCAATAGTGCATCAGCGGCGACGCCGGATTGTCGATCAGGACGCCGCCCCAGTCGAACAGAACCGCCTCTATGTCCTGCACCGTCGCTCCTTATTCACAACGGCCCTTGACCTGCGAATCAGGACGATACAGCCGCCCCGCGGCCCCTTCAACCATTTTCCTGCTCTGGAACGATCCCAACAGATTCCTCGACGGCGCGCGAAAGAAGCGGATATTGCCGTGTGGCGATGCGGCTTACACGTATTACAATGACCGCGCCCGGCTGTCGCGGCCACGATTGCAGCGTTGAGGGTTGCACCCGCCAACGGAACGTGGTAGGTTCAGGGTGTTTCGAAGAGACAGTCGCCCAAAGGAAGGGGTGAAGTATGGCTGAGATCCATCATACGTTGAGGCTCGACGGCACTCGTGAGGCAGTCCGCGCCCCGCTGAAGCTCCTGAGTGAGCAGCTCCACGACGGTCTGCATGACAACCTGCGAAGCGTGACGGTCGTCGGCAGCAGCCTGACGGAGGACTTCAAGCCGGGGGTCAGCGATATCAACACCGTGGTCGTCATCGACCGGCACAGCGCTGCCGCGCTGACCCTGGTCGCGTCACTGGCCAAATCGCTGCGCAAGCAGAGACTGGCGGTCCCGCTGCTGGTGACCGCTTCCTACATCGAGCGGTCGCGAGACGTCTTCGGCATCGAGTTCCTCGACTTTCAACTGGTCCACGAGACGATTCTCGGAGACGATCCGTTCGCCTCGCTGACCTTCGAGAAGAAGAACGTCCGGCTTCAGTGCGAGCGCGAGCTCAAAGCGATGCTCGTGAAGATGCAGCAGGGTTATCTCCTCGTCGGCGGGGACCCGCGGTCGGTGCGCGAGGAAGTGATCGCCGGCGCCAAGGTCCTGGCGCCGCTGGCGCGCGCCATGCTGTGGCTCAAGGACGTCGAGCGGCCGAAGACGACGACGGCCTCGCTTCGCAAGGCGGCAGAGCAGTTCAACGTCGAGCTGGATGCGGCCATCGAGGTGGACCGGTGGCGGCACGAGAAACGACGACTGACCGCCGCGGAGATCGAGGCCGGCTTCGAGGATGTCTACGCCGCCGTAGAGAGCCTGGCCCAGGTCATTGATGAGCTGGAGCTGTAGGTATGCGTAAGAATCTGCTGATCCTCTCGGTCGCGACCATGTTGCCGGCCACGCTCGCCGCCGCCAGGCTGGCGGTGCCGAACCTGCCCATGCCCCAGGAGTACGTGGACGACCTCGCCAACGTGATCACCGCCGAGCAGAAGCACTCGCTCAACGCCATCCTGCAAGAGCTGGAACAGAAAACGGGAGTCCAGTACATCATCCTGACCGTCGAGACCACCGGCGGCATCCCCATCGAGGAGTACTCAATCGAGCTGGCCCACAATCGGTGGAAGCTCGGCCAGAAGGACAAGGACAACGGCCTGCTGTTCGCGATAGCCGTCAAAGACAGAGCGTATCGCTTCGAAGTCGGCTATGGCCTGGAAGGGACCGTCACCGATCGGTTCGCCGGGCAGATCGGTCGCGACGTGCTTGTGCCGTACCTCAAGAAAGGCCAGTACAGCGAGGGCATCTACGAGGCGAACCTGCGAATCGTGCAGAGGATCGCCCAGGCGGAAGGCGTGCAACTGACCGGCATGCCGAATCTGCCGGCCGCGACGGCCTACAATCCCGCGATTCGCACGCTACAGCCATGCTGCGGCTTTCTGATTCCGCTGTTTCTGGCCTTGATTATCTTCGCCGGCATGGGCCGAGGCGGCCGCGGGGGCGGAGGCTGGTGGTGGCTCCTGTTGCCGTTCCTGTTCCATCGAGGGGGCGGTTACGGCTACCGTCGGCCTTACGGACCGTTCGGAGGTGGATTCGGCGGATTCGGTGGGGGCTTCGGCGGAGGCATGCGCGGCGGATTCGGGCACTTCGGCGGCGGGGGTGGCGGTGGATTCGGTGGCGGAGGCGCCGGCGGACATTGGTAAACCTGAGGTTCTGCAAGAGTGGAGGTCGATCATGTCGCAAGCAAGAATGAGAACCGGATATGCCGGACAAGCAGGCTCGTTGGTGGCCATCGTCATCGCAGTCGTCGGGCTCCTGGTCCTTATCGGGATCGTCTTCTTCGCCGTCTACATCCGCGGCTACAATCGCGCGATTCATCTCGATCAGGTGACGAACGAGGCCTGGGCCAACGTCCAGGCTCAACTGCAACGGCGATTCGATCTCGTCGGCAACCTCGTCGAAACCGTCAAGGGCTACGCCACCCAGGAAAAGGAGATCTTCGAGACCGTCGCTCAGGCTCGCACGAAGTATTTCCAGGCGGAGAAGGCCGGCAGTGTCCAGGGACAGATCGACGCCTCCAATCAGTTGGGGTCCGTGCTCTCGCGATTGCTCGTGCTCCGCGAAGCCTATCCGGAGCTCAAATCCAACCAGAACTTCCTGGCCTTGCAGGACCAACTGGAGGGCACGGAGAACCGCGTCGCGGTGGCGCGCACGCGATACAATGAGACCGTCCGCGAGTTGAACGCCTACGTTCGCTCGTTCCTGGGCTCATTCTTCGCCGCCCGCGCCGGCGTCGAGACCAAGCCCTTCTTCGAAGCCGCCCAAGGCGCCGAAACCGCCCCCAAGGTGGACTTCTCCACAAAGCCCCCCGCCGCCCCGGCCCCACAACCCGCGCCGCAACCTGCACCCTGATCGCGTTCGTAGTGACGCCGCAAGACGTTTCTGGAGAGAGTTCATCCGCAGCGCGTGTCCCGGGATGAAGACGCCGAGCGCTCGCATGTCATTCCGGCGAAAGCGGGAATCCATTCTTCTGTTTGCCATAGAGGTCGCTGACGACATAGAACATAGAGTAGGTAATTGAGCCATCCCTTAAGTCCATGATGTCCGTACAAGGAAAGCGGAGCGCGAAACGAACGGTCTCCTTGCCCTATTTCCTTTGCTCGGGAACCAAATCCCAGCTACGATATTATTAGCTTGATTGCGCGTGATGGTTGTGGAGGCCAAGAAATGACTCCGAACAGTATACCTCACTTGCCCCAGCAGAGGGGAGACACGTGAGGAATATAGGGTACGAGATGTATAGGTCTGCTGACGTACTCGGTCGGAACACCGCGAATGACAGATGATCGTTACCGGAATTCTCCGATGGGCGAACAGGAATTCAGAGTCTTCTATGCGTGGCAGAGCGATTCATCGCACAGCACAAATCGCAACTTCATTGAGACTGCCATCGACGCAGCATTGAAGAATATGAGGAAGACGGGGATTGTTGAAGCGTCACCTCGCTTAGACAAGGACACGAAAGATGTTCCTGGAATACCAGATATCGCAAACACAATCCTCGAGAAGATTCGCTCAGCAGGTGCGTTTGTTGCTGACATCTCGTTCGTTGGCCAGGTGCGCGGCGCCAGTCCGGGTAGCGACAAGATCGTCCCGAATCCCAACGTCATGATAGAATTGGGTTACGCGCTCGCAGAGTTGGGATGGGAGCGCATTGCCTGCGTGCTCAATACCGATTCGGGATTGCCAGACAATCTTCCCTTTGACCTCCGCCATCGACGGTGGCCCATAACGTACAAATTGGCGAAGGATGCCGATCCCGAGACGCGTTCGACGCAGAAGCGAGAACTCGTCAACGCAGTTCAGCGAGCGATCGAAGCCATCGCGAGACTTCCTATGCGTCAGAAAGAGCCGGGTATCGATGAACGTATGGGAGCTATCGAGAAAGCCATGTCCACGCTCGGTGGGTCATTCGCTGAGGTGGCGCGCATTGTTGGAGATTCAGTACAGGCATCTGCCGCTGCTCGTGCCACTACCGATGATCCTACGTCGCGCAGCGCTCGGTTGCGAGAGGACCTGATCGAGCGTATCAATGCTGGCCAATTTGAAGGGATGCTGGCTCACCAGCCATCCGTCGTTTTGTCTATTAGCCCCGTCTCGTCGCCAGCAAATGTGGGCCTGTTCGATCCGGAAAGAGAGAAGATGCTTGTACCGTATCTTCTCCCACTGTATACATCCGCCTGGGATCACAGAGTATACGGTGATCGCTTTGTCACGTCGTCACGCCAGAATGAGATCGTCTACGCTGCCACAGAAATAGACCAGCACGGAGTGATAAGGGCAGCCAATTTGCGACTGGTTAGATCTAGACGTAAGCTGTCGGCCGGTCAAACGCCAGACGACACACTCATCATACCGAGTGTGACGTTCGAGAAGGGAATGGTTGAGGGGATCGCACGATACATAAAAGCCCTCGTGGAACTCACCGTAGCAGGTCCGTGGGTCACTGGCATTGGGCTCATTGGCTTGACGAAGTCTGCGCTCGGTGTTGCGCCTCGCCTTTTGTTTGATGGATACGCGTTCGAAAGAGAAAGAATCTTGCCGCCTCCAGTAATGATCAGCGCCGATACAGACTTGGACGATCTCCAGGCAGTTGCACGCGCAATGCGTCCAGCGTTCGATTACGTCTGGCGAGAGTACAATTATCCCCAATCGCTCAACTATGCTGAGAATGGAGATTGGGTCGGTCATTAGACGTTCACGTAGGCCAAGGATGTACCTATGATTGCCAACGCCTTCGGGCTCTATGGCCCGTAGTAGGAGCAGTAGGTTCGGTCGGACTCCCAGAGGGTGACGCAGTGGAGCTGGGCGGGGTCGAACTGGCCGGCGAGGCGCTCCCAGGCGAAGACGGCGAGATTCTCGACCGTGGCGATCCGGTTGCCGAATTCGGGGACATCGACGTTCAAGTTCTTGTGGTCGAGCAGTTGCATCAGGCGGGAATCGACGACGCGCTCGAATTGCCCGATCTTCAGGGACTCCGCGTCGGCGGGCGTCTTGACGGTGACCTCGACGAGGTAGTTGTGGCCGTGGCCGCTCGGGTTGGCGCACTTGCCGAAGATCTGGCGGTTCTGCTCGTCGGTGAAGCGGTCGTTCCACAGCTTGTGCGTGGCGGCGAACTCGAATTTTTCGCTGAAGTACGCCATGCCCGGTTCTTTCATGTCCATCGCAAGCTTCCTGAAAGGATTGAGCTGGAGCGCGAGCCCGTCCACCTGAGCGTTCGGGAACTGGCCGGCCAAATGCGCATGTACGAGTTGCAGGGTCTGTGCAACGATAGCGAGGCTCACGTGCTCGCCGCGACGCAGGTGCTGACGAATCTTCTGCGCGAACACCGGCACCGCGTGCCGCCGCGCGATCCGGTCGATCTCGGTGACATTCACGAGCAGGCCGGTGTCCGGCGAGACCGGCCCGGTCAGCTCCACCGCCAGCTCCAGGAATAGCGCCAGTCCCTCCCCGGCCGGCCTGGACACATAGGAGTTGAAGCCCGGACCGTCCTGTTCCAGGAACGGATTGACGGAGAACCGCACGAGCCTGCCCAGCCGCACCATCATGCCCTGTCGTTGTACATCAGGCTGAGGACCTCGTTGCGGCTGCGGGCGTCCTTCTTGAAGATGCCGCGAAGGGCCGAGGTGACCATCAGCGATCCTGGTTTCTGGATTCCGCGAATCGTCATACAACTGTGGGAGGCCTGGAGCACGACCGCCACGCCCAGCGGCTTGAGGTTCTGCATCAGGAAGTCGGCGATCTGGCCGGTCAGTCGCTCCTGAGCCTGCAACCGGTGGGCGAACGTATCCACGATCCGGGCCAGCTTGCTCACGCCCAGGACCTTGCCGGTCGGCAGGTACGCGACGTGGGCCTTGCCGATGAAGGGCAGCAGATGGTGTTCGCAGACGCTGTGGAAGGGAATGTCGCGGAGCAGGACGATCTCGTCGTACTTCTCGGTGAAGACGCTGCGCAGGTGGACCCTCGGGTCCTCGAACGTGCCGCCGAGCAGCTCCGCATACATCCGTGCGACGCGTTCCGGCGTCTTCTTCAGTCCTTCCCGACCCACGTCCTCGCCGAGGGCGAGCAGGATCTCTTCGACCGCCTTACGGATTCGCTCGTGATCGATCTTCTTCTTACGGATCGCTGCCATGTCTGTGCCGCCTATCGCTTTGGAGCTTCTACCAGAATGGTGTCAGCGGGTCTCTCTGTTGTCACCCCTGCGAAAGCAGGGGTCCAAAAACGCCGCGGTTTGAGTGGATTCCTGCTTTCGCAGGAATGACATCGAGGCAGTCTGCCGCCACGTGGTCGTTGTGTTAGAGGCTCCAAAACTTCCATTTTGCAGACCTCCGGTCATTTCTTTTCCGCCAGGTTCATCAGGTACGTGATGAGCAGGCGTACGCCGAAACCGGTCGAACCCACCACGGCGTGGGGGACCGGCGAGGAGAACACATCCATGCCCGCAATGTCCAGGTGGGCCCATTTCATCTCGCCCACGAACTGGCGCAGGAACGCCGCCGCGGTGCAGGCGCCGCCCCAGCGAGGGCCCGTGTTCTTCAGATCGGCGATCTTGCTCTTCATCTCCTCCGCGTACTCGTCGCCACTGGGCAGAGGCCAGAGGGTCTCGCCGCTTTCCTCGCCCGCCTTGCGGAGGTCGTCGATCAGCTCCTCGTCGTTGCCCATCACGCCCGCGTTGAACGTGCCCAGCGCGACCATGCAGGCGCCGGTCAGCGTGGCAATGTCGATCGCGACGTCGCTCTTTTGCTTGGCGGCGAACGCCAGCGCGTCGCACAGGATCATCCGCCCCTCCGCGTCGGTGTTGAGGATCTCGACCGTCTTGCCGCTATAGGTGGTGACGATGTCGCCGGGACGGTAGCTCGATCCGCTCGGCAGGTTCTCAGCGGCGGGGACAAGGCCCCAGAGGTTCAGCGGAAGCGCCAGCTCGGCGGCCGCCCTCATCGCGGCCAGCACGGCGATCCCGCCGCTCTTGTCGAGCTTCATCTGGTCCATGTCCTGCGCCGGCTTGATACTGATGCCGCCGGAGTCGAACGTCACCGCCTTGCCCACCAGCGTGACCGTGGGCAGCCGGCGCGCGGGCTTCCTGGCCGGGGTATATCTCAGGATGATCAACCTCGGCCGGCTCTGGCTTCCCGCTCCGACTGCCAGGATGCCGCCCATCTTCTCGGCCTCGAGCTGTCTCTCGTCGTAGATCGTGCAGCGCAGCGTGGTGAGTCCGCGAGTCAGGTCTCGCGCCGCCTTGGCCAGGGCCGGCGGATTGATCACGTTGGCGGGCCGGTTCTCCAGCGTCCGCGCGTGGCTTTGCATCCGGCCGATGACGACGCCCGGCGCGATCCCTGCATTCAGACTCTTGAGTCTGGCGGCATCGGGGTCCACGATCTGGGCTTCGAGCGAGCTGAGCCGGCCGTCCTCGAATTCCGTGACGTACTCGTCGTAGCGATAGCTGCCGTAGTAGACGCCCTCGGCCATCGCCCGACCCATGGCTGCCAGATCGAGAGTGCCGGCCAGCGAGCGGTGCAGCGCCAGCGACATCTGTTTGACCTTCAGATCGACGGCGCGATTGGCGGCGATCGCGGCGGCCTTGCGGAGCGTGTCGAGCGTCGCCTTGCCGCGCTCGCCGAGCCCGACCAGCAGGAGCCGCTCGGCCCCGATCTTGCCGTTGGAGTAGAGAAGGGCGTGCGTTTTGGCCTTGCCGGTGAAATCGCCGAGCTGCCGGAGCCGCTCGACGGCGCCGCCGAGCTTGTCGTCGAGCTTGCGCAGAGTCTCATCCGGTTTCGTCGCGTCGGAGAACCGGCCCAGCACGAGCATGTCCGTCTTACAGCGGGCGAACTCCGCCTTTTTCGTCTTCACATCTACATTGATGATCTGCTTCATCGCCGCCCGTCTACTGTCACTTGCCGTTGCCCTGGACTTTGTACTTGGCCCGGTGGCGCAGGCAGCTATCGATGAACTCGTCCAGCTCGCCGTCGAGGATGGCGTCGACGTTGCCGGTCTCGTGGCCGGTGCGGTGGTCCTTGACCAACTGGTACGGCTGGAGCACGTAGCTGCGGATCTGGTTGCCCCAGGCGATCTCGCCCTTGTCCCCGTAGAGCCTGTTGATCTCCTTGTCGCGCTTCTCCTGCTCCATCCGCTCGATCTTCGATTGCAGGATGGACAGGGCCATCCTCTTGTTCTGCAACTGGCTTCGCTCGTTGACGCACTCGACGACGATGTTCGTCGGGACGTGGCGGACGCGGACGGCGGTGGAGACCTTGTTGACGTTCTGGCCGCCGGCCCCCGAGGAACGGCGGAAATACTCGATGTCCAGGTCGCTCTCCTTCAACTTCAGGTCCGTCTCCGGCAGCTCGGGCAGCACGTCCACGGCGGCGAAGCTCGTGTGCCGGCGCGCGTTGGAATCGAACGGGCTGATTCGCACGAGCCGGTGGACGCCGCTCTCACAGGACAGCCTGCCGAACGCGAACGCGCCCATCACCCGCAGCGTGATCGAGCGGATACCCGCCTCCTCGCCCGGCGTGATGGCCAGCTCCTCATACTTGTACTTATTCGCGTCAAAATATCGGGTATACATCCGCAGCAGCATGCTGGTCCAGTCGCAGCTTTCCGTGCCTCCGGCGCCGGCGTGGATGCCGAAAAAGCAGTTCCGCATGTCCTGCGGCCTGGCCAGCAGGCCCTGCAGCTCGATCTGCTCACAGCGGCGACCCAGCGCCTTGAGATCCTCCTCCACCTGGGCCAGCTCCTCCGCGTCGTCCTCCTCGGCCGCCAGATCGTACAGCTCCGCCAGGTCCTTGATCTCCCGCTGCAGCTCCTGCGTCGGCTCGACCACCGCCTTCAACGCACTGAGCTGCGTGACCACGTTCTGGGCCACCTCCTGATTGTCCCAGAATCCTGGTTTTGACATCCGCTTTTCGAGGTCCTGGAGCTGGGTCCTTTTGCTTGGTAAGTCAAAGCCAGTCCCGGATCGCGTCCACCCGGGCCTCCAGTGCTCCGATCGCCGTCTTCAGCTCTGCCACTTCCATAATGTCATCCAATCATCGTTCTGTTTTCTCTTTCAGGGAAACCACAGCGGCACTTATACCACATTCGGGCGGGCGATGCAACGATGCGTTTCGCCGCCGTACCGCGGCCTTTGTGGTGGGCGCGGCAGGGCGGCGAGGGTAGAATCAGCCGCGTGACGAACTGGACCGCTCATCTTCATCGCGTGATCTGGGAAACAGCGGGGATGCCGCGAGCAGCCGCCATAGCGGCTCGGATCGGAGGCGACCCCGGATGACCATCATCAATCGTCCTTCATCGATTAAGAAAGAGGAGACTGCCATGTCAGACAAGAAGACGCACTTATCCCGGCGGGCATTCCTGGGGCGCACGGCGGCGCTGGCCGCGGTGCCAGCCATCGTGCCGGCCTCCGTGTTCGCACGCAACGGAGCCGTCCCGCCCAGCGAGCGCATCGTGCTCGGCGGCATCGGAATCGGTAGTCGCGGCTCGTCCGTGCTCAACTGGATGCTCCCGGAAAAGGACGTGCAGTTCGTCGCCACCTGCGACCCGCAGAAACAGCGACGCGAGAGAGTCAAGCAGATGGTGGACACCCGCTACGGCAACCACGACTGCCAGCTCTACCCCGACATTCGCGAGTTCCTGGCCACCCGCACGGATATCGACGCGGTCCTGAGCACCACCGGCGACCGCTGGCACGCGCTGGC
>JAFGJR010000326.1 GCA_016928975.1 Sedimentisphaerales bacterium
AATTCGGTGATATCGGGATGATCGAGTACGCCTTGGGCAACCATGCGTGGCGACCGGTCGAGGCGGAGGGCTACCTTGTCATCCATTGCTTGTGGGTCTACGGCAAACACAAGGGCAAAGGGCTCGGCTCTCTCCTCCTGGATAGCTGTATCAGCGACGCGAAGAAGAACCGGTGCCGGGGCGTCGCCGTGGTGACCAGTTCCGATAGTTTCATGGCAGGAAGTGATTTGTTCATCAAAGCGGGTTTTGTCCCGGTGGACCGCATCGGTCCCTATGAACTGCTCGTCAAGAAACTCAAAAGAGGAGCCCCTGATCCTCGTTTCATCGTCGAAAGGGAGCGACTACTGAAGAGGTACAGCAAGGGCCTTACGATCCTGGCTGCCGATCAGTGCACGTATGTTTCAAAATCGGTGGAGAGGATTGCGGCGGCGTCCAGGACGTTGGGCCTTGAGCCGAAAGTGGTTCGAATCGGGAGCGCCAAGGCGTCAAGGGAGCTTCCAACGCCCTATGGCGTGTTCAGCGTCCTCTACGATGGAAAGCTCATCGCGGCCCGTCCGATCAGTGCCACGAGATTCATGAGCATCATGCGCAGGAATGCAGAACAACACCGTTGATCCGCCCGACGGCTCATGTTAAGATCATTGGTGCTAGTGACGGAGACCCGGATGGTGCGAATGCGTGAGACAGAAGGTCCGAGCCGAGCGCCTATGGCACATGCACATGATCTATACCCATATCCTCAACCGCGGGCCGGCGGGCGTTCGCAGTCCGGTGGATGGGCTTTGAGGCAATCGAGGAGACGATTATGCCGATCCGCATAAGATGCCGTGATAAGCTACTGGATAGAGCGCAACCAACAGAAGACAAAGGGATTAACGCAACTCTGGCGGCCATTCCCACGGCGTGTTATACGGACAGGAAACCAGAACTCCGCATCTTATGCGGGTCAGTCTAATTACTGTTCTGCATCAGAAAATGAAACAACAGAGGAGACGCAAGATGAATAGGTTCTTCGACATGGCGTTGCGGCTTTCGGATGATGCCGGATTCCTTGACTGGCAGAATGAAGTCACTCGTGAGGCATACGACGCCCTCGGCCAAGCCTACGCTGCCAACAGCAACGAGGTCGAGATCGTGACGAGACTCGTGGACGCCGTGAAGGACAAGACCTACGACCAAATCCAGATTTCGGCGAGCAAGATTCACGGGTCACGATCCTACGTCGAGTTTAACTTCCGCGACAAACCGACAACCAAGGAACTCGGCGACATGGCGGTCATCACCGTGGTGACATCCGGGAAGAACCGACTGCTGCAACGTCTCTGCGTGATTCAGAACAAGAAGGGAAAGGACCAGAAGTGGACAATCGACCCGGAGCAACTCTTCCTCCTGAAGAACTTCCCGCCGTTCACGGGGAATCGAGGCATTTTCCGCGGCATGTCCAACGTTGCGTTCCGCAACAGAAGCGGTTGCCTTGGAGCCTTCGGCCTCCTTGCCGACCCCGGGGAAATGACGTTGGTGGCGGCCCCCGAATTCGCGGAACTCCTTCGGGACCGTAACTCGCTGGCCCAGTCGGACATTGGTTTGCCATCCCATGTCCTTCATGATGGTGGTCAACCATACTTCCACGCGGGTCCGTTCTCCATGCCGCCATTTGACCCGGAGGAGTGGTACATGCTGATGCGTGAGTTGTTTCACAGAATCGGCCCGTTTCCTTGGAGAGAATTCGGACACTCGCTGCCGTTTCTCGGAAACGTTCACTATGCGCGTGACATGTACGACTTCGTCAAGGCGTGGACTCAGGTGAATCTTGGCGAGTTCACCTGCATGCGAGGCGCGATCATCAACGCGCAGGCGGACAGTTTCGCCAATCATCTGATCCGTAGTGCGGGGTTGGGGCGTGGTGTGGACTTCCCGACCGGCGACCGAAACGTGGAGCACAAGTTCGAGGGTGGCATGGCTGTCTTCCTCCTCAGAATGGACGTTGAACACAAAGGATGATGTCTGAATGAGATTCGGAGTGCAGAACCAAGCGGTGGTGGGTACGTCGCTTCGCGCCGCCCCACACCGCTGACGTTGGGCAGGACGGACATGCACACTAAAACGAGAAGAATCCCGAGCGCCTTCATAAGTCATAAGTCCTGTGACGCTCCCTTTGCGCAGCGGCTAGCGACCGCGTTGCGTGGACACGGCGTCTTCGCATGGCTCGACATCTGGAACATGGCGCCCGGAAAGGCCCTGTCTGACGCGATGCAACACGGCATAGAGCATTGTGAAGTGATGATTCTCGTACTGACACCGGAAGCGGTGAAGTCCGTGCATGCCGGAACTGGAGGGGTGGCCTTTGAAGTCCACATCGGAGAGGGGCGTAAGTACTCCGATGCAGACTTCAGGATCATTGGAATCCTTCTCAGGAACTGCCGCCCGCCGGAGAAACTCAGGAATCGGATTGGACGCTGGATTGACTTCCGCGACCATCACCTGTTTCAGCAGAGGGTGGATGAACTGGCCCAATGGATAAGAGATCCCGAGAGTGATCTTGGGCCGCCTGTGGTGATCGACAGCAGGACAGTACACAATCTGTCGGAGGAGGACCGTCGGGACTTCAATAGACTGCTGCAACTCCTGGATCCGCGTCGCGATCTGAGGTCCTCCACCGACATTGCTGTCAAGGAATTCACAAAGCGCCTTCTTTTCCAAACAATCACGGGGGATTTCTCCTTGAACTACGCCAGGTACCGGGCGTTTCTGGTTTGGGCACGCACGAAGGGATACAGAGTCCCAAAACGGTTGACTTTTGAGACCGAGTCTCTCTACCAGACCGCACTTGATAAGGTTGAACGCCTGAACCGCGTCCAGATAGGTTGTGAGGAAGTCGATCCAGGTTTGCTCTTCTCAAAGAAGCGACCGTTTCGCACAGAGATGTAATGGAGAGGAAGCCCAACAAGGCCAGTTGAGGCGACGTCGCATTAGCGTCGCGCCTCACTGCCAGCGTTCAGATGCAACGCAGATGCTTTCGGCTCTGTCGTTCCATCGGCTTTAGGGTAGTTGTTTTCGGAATCGTGGTGAATCTCGGCCTTTGTGTTGATGTTCAAACGAGGCGTCCGCGCCTCCAGTGAGTTCACTACGCTGCGGTTCGCTCAGTGCCAGCGGTGGTTCACGGGGTCGCGTCGGCCTTGCCGGGGGAGCCGTTTGGCCTTGAGCTTGAACCCCAGGCGGTCGGCTGCGACCATGTGTCCAGGTCGGGATTCGCGGGATTGACGGCTGTCAGGGAGTATCCTCCGCCGTCGGTGTTGTCATACCAGTCGTCCTCGTATCGGAAATCGTGGATCGTTGTGCCAATGGCGTCCACCAACTCGATTCTTTCGCCGTCGTTGGCTAAGCTGCCGGAGTACTGGCCGGCGATGGGGAGGGTCGAGCCGTACTTGGCCTGGAAGGCGGCGATGTCCTTGACCACTAAGCAGTAGCCGCCGGGGGCCAGCTCTGGGCTGGGGAAGGTGAAGTCGATGCCGTTGGTGAAGCGGACGAGGTTGAGATTGATCGGCTCGGTCCCGATGTTGGTCAGCTCGATGTACTCGGTGTTGGGGTCGTTCGGATTGCCTGTATCGGCCGGGTGGTACATGATCTCGCTGATGCGAAGACTCCCGGCGACCGGACCGACTGCGAAAACCGCGTCGTGAACGGCGCTCCAGACGCCGTAGAAAGCACGCGCCCTGACTTGCGTGGATTGCGTCAGAGTGATGGGTGATGTGTATTTCGTCGCGTGTGCGTTGTTGATCGCGTTGCCGGGCAGACGGGGGTCCGTGCCATCCAACGTGTAGTAGATATCGCCGATCGGCGCCGTTATCACCAGGGGGAAACCGTCGTCGACGAGGCCACCATGCTGATTGAAACTCGGCGCACTGATGACAGGATACCAGTTCCTGGCCTTGAGCTGATTGAGCACGATATCGGTGCGCCTGGGGAAGTAGTCGTTGAGGAGGGACTGCACCTGGGGGAGCCAGTCGTCATCCTTGGTCCGCGGCCTGGTGACCTTGGCGTCGCCCCAGCGGGCGGATTCCGCAATGACCGCCAGGTCAATCGTGTCCCTGCGGGCCGATAGCAGACGAGCGGCGGCCTCGGGGGTCATGACGCCGTCATTGAAGAAGTGCTTGTACACGTGATCGGCGAAACGCATCCGGTACTCCGCGTTGGCGGCGAGCTGCTGGTGCAGCCACTGTGGATTGAAATACTGTCTTTGCTGTCCACAGGAGTAGGGGCCCGTACGATTCTCGTTGACGTTGAAGAGCGTATGCTCCGAATCGTGCCGGAAGAATTTCCAGCCGTCCGGGTTGTTGCGGTTGTAGACGGCGTAGAAGTTGTTCGGCTGGCGGTTTCCCAGGAAGTTCGAGATGGGCGCATCGATGTCGCCCACATAAAACGTGCAGATCATGTAGTCGATGACGTTATCGACATCGACCAGCCGCTCGTAGGCGGGATTGCGGGTGCCGTCGGGGTTGAGCCCCTGTACGCGGTAGTACGCAGCATCCGTGGCGAGACCTTTGCTGGCCGCCTCCCACAGGCGATTGTAGGCGTCGATAGTGCCGTCTGTGGTATAGATCGTATAGGGCATCCCGGGTCCGGCATCGACTTTGGCCACGTCGTAGTCCTCGACGTTGCCCCCGAAGTACGAGACGGCATACCGGGCCTCGGATCGTTCCTGGGTCTGGTAGACACCCCAGTATTGGCCGTCGAGGTAGAGGTGATAATACCGGCTCCGGGTGTACGGCTCGCCGGTGGCGCCCTGCAAGTCGCGAGAGAAGACCTCGCGCAGCATGGTGTTCTTGCCGCCGTTGTCGTCGCCCATGCTGCCCTTGAAGGCCCAGGAGTAGTTCTGCTCGCAGCGCAGGTCTATCTTCTCGAACGTATCGACTCCCTCGTCCCCGAAAAGCGGATAGCGTAGCTCCGGATACCCGTACTCGCCCCGGAAGAACAGCCGGAAGCCATGCTTGGGATTGTCGCCCTGGCGGCCGTAGCCTCCACGGATACGCAGGCCGGCGTCGATCTGGAAGCCCTCGGTCCCATCCGGATAGATCAGCTCCACGGAGACCGGGCGCTCCCAGGCACGGCCATCCTGCAGCGCGTTCACGTAGATCCCCGTACTCGCATTGAACAGACTCGCCAGCGGCGTCACAAGCGAGATCGATGGAATCGACAGCAGGGCATCCTCCATGAGGTCCTTGTATCGGGCGTCGTTCACGACGTCGGGGTCCATGCCATAGTCAATGACCTGGGTACCGCCGCCGAATCCGGGCCAACCGCCGCCACCTGTTGAAGGATTGGGCCAGTCCGCGCCCGGTTTGGCGCCGGTGGGCGATTGCTTCACGATGTCGCTCACGAAAATGTATGTCTGTGTGATGACGGCGGAGGACTTCCAACCCGACTTGATCGCTGTGGCTCGCAGGCAGGTCGTCTTGCTGATACTGATGGGGCTCGCATAGAGCGTCCCCGAAACACTGCGTGCGCCCAACTGGCCGGGCAGGTCGCCGTTGAGACTATAGTAGATCTTCGCATCGGGTGTGTCCGTGCTGAGTGTCACCGAGAAGGGCTCGCTATGGAAACCATGTTTCTGGCTGCACTGGAGTTCGGCGACGACTCCCAGGTATCCGGCCTGATTGGCGGCTCCGGGCGTGGGGGCGCCGCAGAACTGCCACCCATCGTTGGCGTCGGGGTAGCGGGCGTATGAGATATCAGGACTGAGTGCCGGAAAACTCACACCGTCGACAAGCGTCACACTATCTGCGTCGAACAGGCACAGATCCTCGCCGCCGGCATCGAGCTTGAAGCCGGCGTGCAAGCCCTCGTCCTGCGTGTCTCCGTCCGCCCAGATCAGCAAGTATCCTCCGGGTGCGATGGTCGTGAGCGTCGCAGAGCCCGTGGGAATCTGCCATTTGTCCGGCCGGTTCGGATCGTCTGTCAGATACATCCCGCCCAGGTCGATGGGGGTGTCTCCATAATTGTAGAGCTCGATCCAGTCGTCGAACTGGCCCTGCGGGTCGACTTTCGTGGCCGCATTGGATGGCATGACCTCGTTGATCACTACGGGAATGTCGCCGGCCGCCGGGAGTGGGATGCCCAACAGTGAGAGAATCGTGCAGAGAACAAGGAGCGTACGGCGGCGAATCAGGCCTTCCATCATGTGCACCTCCAGTCAAGCATAGTCATGGCGTATCCAATCGTGTCGTGGGCTTGCTCAGGGCAGAGCGCGCCCGCCTTATGAGCATAGTGGTCATTCGGCGGAGACGGTGACGGGCTTGTGGCGATTCGCGCAAGAAAAACTCCTACCTGCCGGAGTCGTCCTTCATCGACGGTGGTGACTGCTGAGCGTAGCGTAATAAGAGACGTTAATTGTATTATAAGCACCGGTTATCGCATCTATTAAGAGAACGGCCTTACCAAATGGCCAGTAATGCCGTATAGTATGAACAGGGTTGCAGACGACTGATAATCGTCATACACACTCGCAAGATAGGGAGCCAGATGAGTTTACGGCTGCACAATCAGGGTCTGTACGAGGCGCGATACGAGCACGACGCCTGTGGAATCGGGGCCGTTGTCAACATCAACGGCACCCACGACCACTCGATCATCGAGTACGGCAGGCAAATCCTCGTCAATCTGACCCACCGGGGAGCCGCCGGCGCGGATGAAACCACCGGCGATGGGGCGGGCATCCTGTTCCAGATTCCCCACGAGTTCTTCGTCAACGAGGCCGACGAACGCGGCATTGCACTGCCGGAGCCCTCGCGGTATGGCGTGGGCATGGTCTTCAACTCCACGGACGCGGAGCTTCGAGGCAAGTGCGATCGGATTCTGGAAGAGGCGATTGTCTATTACGGCATGAAGACAGTTGGATGGCGCGAGGTCCCCACGTGCAGGGACTGCCTGGGCAAGATCGCGCTGGCCGCTGAGCCGCACATCCGGCAGGTCTTTGTCGATGGGGCGGGAATCGAGAGTGAGGAGCTTGAGCGGCGGCTCTACATGGTTCGCAAACGCGCCGAAAGACTCGTCAGCGAGCAGTTCGGGCCTGATGCGGAGGATTTCTACGTCGCGAGCCTCTCGTGTCGAACCATCTGCTACAAAGGCATGTTCATGGCCTGGCAGTTGTTCGCGTACTACCCGGACCTGGCGGACGAGCGGGTCAAGTCAGCGCTGGCCATCGTGCACCAGCGTTACAGCACGAACACGTTTCCCAACTGGCGACTGGCTCAGCCGTTCCGATGCATCGCCCACAACGGCGAGATCAACACGCTCAGCGGCAACCGCAACAGTATGCGCGCCCGCGAGCCGAAGATGACCAGTCCCGTGTTCGGAGAGAACATCGAGGACCTGTTGCCGGTCCTCGCGCCCGGCGGCAGTGACTCCGCCTGCTTCGACAACGTCCTGGAACTGCTCGTGCGCTCCGGCCGAAGCATGCCGCACGCGATGATGATGATGATCCCCGAAGCGTTCGGAGCCAAGTACCACATCAGCACCGACAAGCGGGCATTCTACGAGTACCATTCTTCGTTCATGGAACCCTGGGACGGCCCGGCGGCGATGCTCTTCACGGACGGCCGGATCGTCGGCGGCACGCTGGACCGCAATGGCCTGCGGCCGTGCCGGTACCTCGTGACAACCGATGGGCTCGCCATCATCGGCAGCGAGGCGGGCGTCGTCGAGTTCCCGCCCGAGAAGATCCGCGTCAAAGGCCGGCTCCGCCCCGGACGCATGTTCCTCGTCGATACCGGTGAAGGCCGCATCATCTCGGACAACGAGATCAAGAGCAAAATCGCTCGCCAGAAGCCCTACCGACGATGGCTGGACGAGAATCGCATCGAGCTGCGAGGGCTCTTCGATTCTCCCAAGCTCGTCCAGTGCGACCCTCAGACCATCGCCCGGCGGATGCGAGCCTTCGGCTATACCCGCGAAGAGCTCAAGATGATCCTGACGCCGATGGCGGTGAACGGCCAGGAGCCGGTCGGCTCAATGGGGAACGATACCCCGCTGGCGGTGCTTTCCGATCGATCCAAGCTGCTGTTCAGCTATTTCAAGCAGCTTTTCGCTCAGGTGACCAACCCGGCGATCGATCCACTCCGCGAGGGGTTGGTGATGAGCCTGATGGCCTTCACGGGCCGCAAGCCCAATGTGCTCGATGAGAGGCCTCAGCACTGCCGCCAGCTCAAACTGCCTCACCCCGTGCTGACGAATGAGGACCTTGAGCGGCTGCGCTCTGTGCACCGGGCGGATTTCCGCGTCGTCACGCTGCCAGCGTTGTTTGCCGCGGATCCGGCTCATTCTGCGGATGCCCTGCGTCGCGGCCTGGACGCGCTGATTGCCGCGGTCGAGAAGGCCATCAGAGACGGCGCTGTGTTCGTCATCCTCAGCGACCGCGAGCTGTCCGAGTCGCAGGCGCCGATTCCGTCGCTGCTGGCCACGGCGGCCGTACATCACGCAATGCTCAACCAGGGCCTGCGCCACGAGGTGGGATTGATCGTCGAGAGCGGCGAGCCGCGGGAGGTCATGCACTTCTGCCTCCTGTGCGGCTACGGCGCCAACGCGATCAATCCGTACATGGCGTTCGAGGCACTCGATGAGCTCAAACGCCGGGGCGAGTTGGGGGCCGAGATGGAACCCGTGCAGATCGCGGACAACTACATCGCCGCGGTCAAAAAAGGCATCCTCAAAACGATGAGCAAGATGGGCATCTCGACGCTCCGGAGCTACTGCGGGGCCCAGCTCTTCGAAGCGATTGGCCTGGATCGCGACCTTGTCAACGAGTACTTCAGCGGCACCAGCTCACGAATTCACGGCGTAGGATTGGAGGGAATTGCCCGGGAGACGCTAGAGCGGCATCAATCGGCTTTTCAGCAGCGTCCGGCTGATATGATGGACCTGGACTTCGGCGGCGAGTACCACTTCCGTCACAAGGGGGAACGGCACCTGTGGAACCCGACAACGGTGTCGGAGCTCCAGCACGCCGTGCAGAACAACGAGGCCGGGGCCTACGCGGCCTATGCGAAGGCCATCAACGACCAGTCGCGGGCGCTGTGCACGTTGCGCGGATTGTTCGAGTTCGTGCCCGCCGCGTCCGTGCCGTTGGAGGAGGTGGAGCCCGCCGCAGAGATCGTCAAGCGCTTCTGCACCGGCGCGATGAGTCACGGCTCGATCAGCAAAGAGGCCCACGAATGCTTGGCCGTCGCGATGAACCGGCTCGGCGCCATGAGCAATACGGGCGAGGGCGGCGAGGATCCTCGGCGGTATCTGCCGGGACCCAATGGCGATTCGAAGAACTGCGCGATCAAGCAGGTCGCCAGCGCCCGTTTCGGAGTCACGATCAATTACCTGGCCCATGCCAAGGAGCTGCAGATCAAGATCGCCCAGGGTGCCAAGCCGGGCGAGGGGGGCCAGTTGCCCGGTCACAAGGTGACGCAGGAGATTGCCGACTTGCGATACTCGACGCCGGGCGTGACACTGATTTCGCCGCCCCCTCACCACGACATCTATTCGATTGAGGACCTCGCGCAGCTCATCTATGACCTCAAGTGCAGCAATCCGGGGGTGCGGGTCTCGGTCAAGCTGGTCGCGGAGGTCGGCGTCGGCACGATTGCGGCAGGTGTCGCCAAAGGCAACGCCGATGAAGTCCTCATCAGCGGCCACGACGGCGGCACCGGCGCCAGCCCCTTGTCGTCCATCAAGCACGCGGGCTGCCCCTGGGAGCTTGGCCTGGCGGAGACACAGCAGGTGCTCGTGATGAACAACCTGCGGGACCGGATTCGCGTGCAGGTAGACGGCCAGATGCGAACGGGCCGGGACGTCGTCATTGGGGCGATGCTCGGAGCCGAGCGGTTCGGCTTCGGCACGGCCGCCCTCGTGACGCTGGGCTGCACGCTGCTTCGAAAATGTCACGAGGGGGCCTGTGCCTTCGGCATCGCCACCCAGGACCCGGAGCTTCGAAAACGATTCGCCGGCAAGCCGGAGTATCTTCAGCGATTCATGTACTTCGTGGCTGAAGAGGTCCGCACGATCATGGCGGAGCTGGGCTTCCGCAGGCTCGAAGAATTGGTTGGCAGGGTGGATCGGCTCAGGATGCAGAAGGCCTTGTCCCACTGGAAAGCCAAGGGACTCGATTTCTCAGCGATCTTCCATCCGCCCGACGTCTCCGACGGCAGGGCGGTTCGCTGCGTCGTTCCGCAGGCCGACCGGCTCGCCGACCACCTGGACTGGAAGATTCTCGAAGAAGCTGGTCCTGCGATCCAATTGATCGACCAGGGTGAGTCATGTAGCGACCCCGCCCTCGGGGGTGAGCCCAGCCGGGGGCGGCCGGGCTACATGGGCGCAGCACCGACGCCTGTGCGGGTCGAGATGCCGATCCGAAACGTCAACCGCACGGTCGGGGCGATCCTCAGCAATCGCATTGTTTGCAGGTGTGGACCGAAGGGTTTGCCGGACGGTGCGCTGGAGGTCGTCCTGCGCGGCTCGGCGGGGCAAAGCTTCGGGGCGTTCCTGGTGCCGGGAGTGACGCTTCGCCTGATCGGCGACAGCAACGACTATCTCGGCAAGAGTCTCTCCGGCGGGCGGATCATCGTGCAGATGCCTGAGAAATCGTCATTCATGGCCCATGAGAACGTCATCGCGGGCAACACGCTGCTGTACGGCGCCACGAGCGGGGAGGTCTTCATCAACGGCGTAGCCGGCGAGCGGTTTGCCGTACGCAACAGCGGCGCGACGGCGGTCGTCGAAGGGGTCGGCGATCATGCCTGTGAGTACATGACCGGCGGGACCGTCGTCGTCCTCGGGCAGACCGGCTGCAACTTCGCTGCCGGCATGAGCGGCGGGCTCGCTTACGTCCTCGACGAGATGCAACTGTTCGATACGCTGTGCAATCTCGACATGGTCGAGCTGGAGACGGTGTGGCAGGAGCGGGACACGGCGATCTTGTATGATTTGATCGAGCGCCACCTGGAATGGACGGGCAGCGACCGGGCGCGACAGATTCTCAGGGCCTGGCCGGACATGGTCGGCCGGTTCGTGAAAGTGATCCCCGTCGACTATCGCAAGGCCCTGGAGAGGATGCGGGCGGTCGAGCATCGCGACACGGAGACCACGCCGGCGACCGAGGAGGTGTTCCATGGGTGAGATCAAGGGATTCCTCAAACATGAGCGCCAGGAGGTCGGACACCGGGCGGTGGAGGAACGCATCCACGACTTCAACGAGATCGACCTGCCATTGACGCCGGACGCGATTCGTCGGCAGGCCGCGCGTTGCATGGATTGCGGCATTCCTTTCTGTCAGGGGGCGGGCTGTCCTCTTGGCAACAACATCCCGGATATGAACGAGGCCGTGTACAAAGGGCAGTGGGAGCAGGCGTGCCGCATCTTACACGAGACGGACAATTTCCCGGAGATCACCGGGCGCGTGTGTCCCGCGCCATGCGAGGCGTCCTGTACGCTGTCCATCAGCGACCAGCCCGTCCTGATCCGCCATATCGAGTACCAGATCGTCGAGCGAGGCTTCCAGGAAGGCTGGATCAGGCCGTTGCCCGCGACTCGCAGGACCGGCAAGCGCGTGGCGGTTGTCGGCTCCGGGCCCGCCGGACTGGCGGCCGCTCAGCAGTTGGCGCGGGCGGGACACGATGTGGTCGTCTTTGAGAAGGACGAGCAGGCGGGCGGCATGCTTCGCTACGGCATCCCCGATTTCAAGCTGGGCAAGCACGTCATCGACCGGCGCCTGGAACAGCTCGGTGCCGAGGGTGTCGAGTTCCAGACCGGCGTCAACGTCGGCAAGGACATCTCCGCACACTACCTGCGAAAGATGTTCGACTGCATTTGTCTGGCGATGGGCACGCGCCAGGCGAGAGATCTTGCGGTACCCGGCCGGGAACGAGGCAACATTCTCTTCGCTTTGGACTACCTGACCGCTCAGAACAGGCTGTGCAGCGCCGAGCCGCTGGATGATATCCCGCGCGTCAATGCCCGTGACAAGGTTGTCGTCGTGCTCGGCGGCGGCGATACCGGCAGCGACTGTGTCGGCACTGCCCGGCGGCAGAGGGCCAAGAAGATCTATCAACTGGAGATCCTGCCGAGACCGCCTGAGAGTCGCCCCGTCGATACCCCCTGGCCGACGTGGCCGCGGATCATGAGAACGTCGTCTTCCCAGGAGGAAGGTTGTGAAAGGCGCTGGTCCGTGCTGACCAAGGCCTTCGCTGGCGACAACGGCAATGTGAAAGAGCTTCATGGCTGCGAAGTGGAGTGGATCAACACCAACGGCACCTGGCAGCTCAGGGAGCTGCCGGGGACGGAATTCGCCCTGAAGGCGGACCTGGTGCTGCTGGCCCTGGGGTTCCTGCACGTCACCCATGAGGGCCTGATTCAGGATTTAGGCTTGCAACTTGACGCAAAAGGCAATGTAATAGTGGACTGTTGCCAAACCAGTGAGTCGTGGGTCTTCGCCGCCGGCGATACGGTGAGCGGAGCTTCACTGGTCGTCCGGGCTATCCATAGCGGGCGAGAGGCGGCAGTGGCGATGGACCGCTGGCTGCGTCAGAATCCCCAGTGACGCACGAAACCCCCTCCCCCTACGGTCCGTAGAATGACGGGAGGTCGTGGATAGCCGAAGAGGGTGTGCGTCGCACCCCATACGTCGAAGTCGTCCAGGGCGGTCGGGCTGCACGTGCATCCTGACCGGGGTTTCGTGGTAGCATGGGCATCTTGCCCATGAAGGTTGGATGTGGACTTTTGCAGAATGGACATTGGGCCTACTTTGGGAAGGAAGAATCTCGTCTCTCGATTCTTCCTTCCCAAACTCTGGCCCGCCGACAAAGAACAACTTGCGCTGATTCTTCAAGGAAATCGGAGAATGAGATTTCCTTGAAGAATATAGGCCCAATGTCCATTCTGCAAGAGTCCAGTTAGATCACGGGCGCTCGCGCCCGTGCTACGGTGGCAGGAGCATATGCCGAAACGCAAGGATATCCATAAGATACTGATCATCGGTTCCGGGCCCATCGTCATCGGCCAGGCGTGCGAGTTCGACTATTCGGGAACGCAGGCGTGCAAGGTCCTTCGCGACGAGGGTTACAAGGTCGTCCTGGTCAACAGCAACCCGGCGACGATCATGACCGATCCGGAGTTGGCGGACCGGACGTACATCGAGCCGATCACGCCGGAAGTGGTCGAGAAGGTGATCCGCCGGGAGCGACCCGACAGCCTGTTGCCCACGCTCGGAGGCCAGACCGGCCTGAATACCGCCGTGGCGCTGGCTCAACGGGGCGTGCTCAAGAAATACAACGTCCGCATGCTCGGAGCCAATCTGCGATCCATCCGAAAGGCCGAGGAACGCGACCTGTTCAAGCAGACCATCCTCGATATCGGCTTGGAGGTGCCCCGCAGCGGATGCGTCCACTCCTGGGAAGAGGCGAAGAAGATCATCGATTACATCGGGTTTCCCGCGATCATTCGCCCTTCCTACACGCTGGGTGGCACCGGAGGCAACGTCGCCTACAATGCTGAGGAGTACGACAAGTACATCCACTGGGGCCTGAGCCTGAGCCCGAAAAGCGAGGTCCTGATCGAGCAGTCCGTCATCGGGTGGAAGGAGTACGAGCTGGAGGTGATGCGGGACCGCAAGGACAACGTCGTCATCGTCTGCTCGATCGAGAACCTCGACCCGATGGGCATTCACACGGGCGACAGCGTCACCGTCGCGCCGGCGCAGACGCTGACGGACAAGGAATACCAGATCATGCGTGATGCCGCCTTGAAGATCATTCGGGCGATCGGCGTCGAGACCGGCGGCTCGAACATCCAATTCGCCGTGCATCCCGATACCGGCAGACTCTACGTGATCGAGATGAACCCGCGCGTGTCGCGAAGCTCCGCCCTGGCCTCCAAGGCCACGGGGTTTCCCATCGCCAAGATTGCCTCGCTGCTGGCGGTCGGGTACACCCTGGATGAGATTCCCAACGACATCACGAAGAAGACGCCGGCGTGCTTCGAGCCCACGATCGACTACTGCGTGGTCAAGTGGCCGCGGTTCACCTTCGAGAAATTCCCGCAGACGCCGGCCGAGCTGACGATCCAGATGAAGTCGGTCGGCGAGGCGATGGCCATCGGCCGGACGTTCAAAGAAGCGATGCACAAGGCCATCCGTTCGCTGGAGATCGACCGGTACGCTCTCGATGATCGCCGGGTCGACAAGTCAATCTCGCCGGTTCAGTTGCGGGAGAGGCTTCGCAGGAACGGGTGGGACAAGCTGTGGTACGTTGCCGAGGCGCTGCGGCGCAAGATGTCCGTCGCGGAGATCTTCGATCTGACGAAGATCGATCCGTGGTTCCTGAACAACATTCGGGATGTGATCGAGCTGGAATCGCAGCTCGTCGAGCGGAGCGGCAAGCTGCCCGAGCGGGAGCTGATGGTCAGAGCCAAGCAGTACGGCTTCAGTGACAGATACCTCGCCTCGGTCGCGCGTGTGCCGGAGACGGAGCTTCGCAGACATCGCCAATCACTGGGCATCGACCCGGTGTACAAGATGGTGGACACGTGCGGGGCCGAGTTCGAGGCCGCCACGCCGTATCTGTACTCGACCTACGAGAGCCAGTGCGAGGCCAATCCCACGAATCGTCGCAAGATCATGATCCTCGGCGGCGGGCCCAACCGAATCGGGCAGGGGATCGAGTTCGATTACTGTTGCGTTCACGCCGCGTTCGCTCTGCGCGAGATCGGCGTTGAATCGATCATGGTCAACTGCAACCCGGAGACGGTCAGCACCGACTACGACACCTCCGACCGGCTGTACTTCGAGCCGCTCACGTTTGAGGACGTGATGTCCATCGTCGAGAAGGAGAAACCTGACGGCGTCATCGTCCAGTTCGGCGGGCAGACGCCGTTGAAGCTGGCGGTGCCCCTGGAGAAGGCGGGCGTCAAGATCATCGGCACCTCGCCCGACAGCATCGACCTGGCGGAGGACCGCGAGCGGTTCAATCGCCTGGTCGAGAAGCTCGGCCTGCTCCAGCCGGAGAGCGGCACGGCCACCAGCTACGAGCACACCCTGGGAATCGCCCGCAAGATCGGCTTCCCGCTGCTGATCCGGCCCTCCTTCGTGCTCGGCGGCCGCGCGATGCGAGTCGTCTACGACGAGGCCGGCCTCAAGACATGCGTCGAAGAGGCCATCGACGCATCCGACGAGCACCCGATCCTCATCGACAGATTCCTCGGCGACGCCACGGAGCTCGACGTGGACGCCATCAGCGACGGGCAGCGCGTCGTCATCGGCGGCATCATGGAGCACATTGAAGAGGCCGGCGTCCATTCCGGCGACAGCGCCTGCTCCATCCCGCCCGTCAATCTCAAGAAGGAAATCATCGCGGAGGTCGAACGACAGACCAGGCTGCTGGCGATTCACCTGAAAGTCAGGGGCCTGATGAACGTCCAATATGCGATCAAGGACGACCGGATTTACATCCTGGAGGTGAACCCGCGCGCGTCGCGGACCGTCCCCTTCGTGAGCAAGGCCATCGGCGTGCCTCTGGCGAAGCTGGCGGCGAAGGTGATGGCGGGCATGACACTGGAGGAGCTGGGATTCACAAAAGAGATCATTCCGAGCCACTACGCCGTCAAGGAGGCAGTGTTCCCGTTCCTGAAGTTCCCGGGCACGGACGTGCTGCTCGGACCTGAGATGCTCTCCACGGGCGAAGTGATGGGGATTTCGGACGATTTCGGCACGGCGTACGCCAAGTCGCAGATCGCCGCGGGCAACAGCTTGCCGCTGAAGGGCAGCGTCCTGTTCAGCGTCAACGACCGCGACAAGGCGAAGGCGGTGCCCCTGGCCCGGCGGCTGCACGAGCTGGGCTTCAAGATCGTCGCCACGAAGGGCACCTGCATCGAATTCATCCGGAACAACATTCCGTCGGAATTTGTCTTGAAGATCACCGAGGGCCGGCCGCACATCGTGGACGCGATCATCAATCGACAAGTCGATCTGATCATCAACACCGCCGTCGGCAAACAGTCGATCCTCGATTCCTTCTCCATCCGGCGGACCGCCGTGGATCGGCAGGTCCCGTATGTCACGACGATCCGCGGCGCCACGGCCGTCGTCAAGGCCATTGAAACGCTGAAGTCCCGGAAGATGACCGTCAAGCCGATTCAGTTGTATTATCGAGAGCAGGGATAGGCGCGTGAAAGCGATATTGCTACTGGAAGACGGCACGTTCTTTGAAGGCCGGGCGTTTGGCGCCCGGGGCCAGCGGTGCGGCGAGGTCGTATTCAATACGAGCATGTGTGGATACCAGGAGATCCTTACGGACCCCTCGTATCACGAGCAGATCATCACGATGACGTACCCGCTCATCGGGAATTACGGCACGAATGCGCAGGACTGGGAGTCGCGAAAGTCCTTCGCGGCCGGCTTCGTCGTCAAGGAGAATTGCCCGTATCCCAGCAATTGGCGAAACAGCGCCACGCTCGATGAATACCTGATCCGCAGCGGGATCGTCGGGATCGAGGGGATCGACACGCGGAGCCTCGTCCGGCACATCCGCACCCAGGGAGCCATGCGCGGCATCCTCTCGTCCACCGAGGTGGATCGCCAGAAATTGGCCCAGAGGCTTCAGGAATATCCGGGACTCGTCGGCAGGGACATCGTCAAGGACGTCACCATCGACAAATCCTACGGATGGACGGAAGGCACCGTGAACGTTCTGACGGGGGAGCGGGTCCAGCCCCCCGCGAAATACAAGGTCGTCGCGTTCGACTACGGGATCAAGCAGAACATCCTGCGGCTGCTGGTCTCGCATGGCTGCGATGTCACCGTGGTGCCCGCGCAGACACCGGCGACGGAAGTCCTGGCCCGAAAGCCGGACGGCGTGTTCCTGAGCAACGGGCCCGGCGACCCGGCGGCGGTGACCTATGCGATTGACACGGTCAAGGCACTTCTCGGCAAGCTGCCTGTCTTCGGCATCTGTCTCGGCCACCAAATCCTTGGCCTGGCCCTGGGCGGACGCACCTACAAACTCAAGTTCGGCCATCGCGGCGCCAATCATCCCGTCAAGAATCTCGACACCGGCAAGATCGAGATCACCAGCCAGAATCATGGCTTCTGCGTGGACCTCGACTCTCTCGCGGGCAAGGACGTGGAGCTGACCCACATGAACCTCAACGACAACACGCTGGAAGGCCTTCGTTGCCGAAAGCTGGCGGCGTTCTCCGTCCAGTACCATCCCGAAGCATCCCCCGGACCGCACGATTCGCGATACCTCTTCGATGAGTTCACCCGCTTGATGGATGCGAGGGCAGCGTAGTCTATCACTCACTGACGGCCTGATGCAGCGAGGAGCGCTTCGACGAAATCCCTGGGAACCCGTGTACCGAGATTCTGAGTTTGGCGCACGTCGTCCCATGCCCTGCTGTAGTCACCCCTGGCATAGTGAACCAGACTGCGTTCGAAGTACGCCCTGACACAATGTGGGTCAATCTCGATGGCCTTTGTAAGGCATGAAATCGCCTGCTCATGCTGATTCATCGCCGCATGGAGACGGGCGCATCGGATGTAGCCTTCGACGAAATCCGGCCGTATCTCGATGACCTTGCCAAGATCGGATGCCGCTGCGCCCAGATTGCCAATGGCGAGGCAGACGAGCGCACGATTGTAGAAGGCATCGACGGATGTCGGGGCTCTCCGTATCGCCCTGGCGAACTCCGCGAGGGCAGCTTGATACTCGCCTTGCCGGGCGAGGGCCACGCCGCGGTGATTGTAAGCCTGTGCGTCCTCCGGGTCTCCCGGAGGAACTTGACCTGCCAGACGCAACTGATCCTGCCATCGCGGGTCCGGTCGACCGAGCGCCTCCTGGAACTCGGCCTGCCATTGCTGCATCTTCTCCCGCTGGTCGGCGGCTGTCCTGGCCTCAAACTCCCGGCCGGCGGGCATGTAGCCTCTCTTCTGGAGCACCCTGACTCCGAGGGGATATTTGTGCAACGCAGCGGCGTATGGCAACGCCTGGATTCTCTCGGCATTCACCAGCGTCTCACGATATCCGAAGGAATCCTTCAGAACGATGTCAAAGGGCAATTGATAGGAGGACGTGACGCCGAGGACCACGTGGATGAACCCAACGCCGATGACGACGAGGCCTGCCGCGACACACAGGGTCACGGACGTTCTCTCGTACCACTTCTTTCGCGGCTTGTCGGGACGGCCCTCGCGCTGTACGCCCTGCCCGTGACGGCGGAACGCCAAGGCTGCCGCAACGGCGGAAATCCCAAACTCGCAATCCGAAATCCGAAACAAATCCAAAATCCAAAGCCTCAATGGCCGAACCGCTGCCGCCGGCCCCCGCCCCGTTTGGGATTTGGAGTTTTCGGACATTTGTGCTTGTTTCGAGTTTCGTAGCCATTCACGAGGTGCGGCGGAAAAAT
>JAFGJR010000327.1 GCA_016928975.1 Sedimentisphaerales bacterium
GAAATCGGCAACAAGGCCCCCTGATACCGAAACCACAATCAGGCACCGCCCATACCCGAGCGAAGGAGTCTGCGCCTTTGCTTCACTGAACCGAGATTGCACGGTTCGACGCTCTGGCTTAGACTCTCGCCGTTTGTCGAGTCCACCGGCCGCGAGCCGGCATCTTTGCGGTTCATTTTTCAGGAGGCTCACAGATGAGTCAAACCGAGCCTGTTGACTACGCACCGGCTGCGATCGAGACCGCGCTGGGTCCGGGCATGGGCTTCCGCCTTTCAGTGATGATGTTCCTCCAGTACGCGATCTGGGGAATCTGGGCCCCGATTCTCGGGTTGTACTTGGGTGCCTTGCCCGGCTTTCAGACCGCCGAGGGACTGGCGGATTTCGGGCGCATCGGCCTGATCTACATGACCATGCCGATCGCTTCCATCATCGCCCCGTTCGTTGGCGGGCAGATTGCGGACCGCTACTTCTCGGCGGAGCGCTTTCTGGCCATCAGTCAGTTGCTGGGCGGAGTCGTGCTGCTGGTCGTCACCCAGCTCACGAGCTTTGCCGGTGTGTTCATCGGCATGTTGGTATACAACCTCCTCTATGCCCCCACCATCGCCCTAACCAACTCCATCACCTTTCAGCACTGGCCGAACCAGCGGTTCAGCAGAATCCGGGTCTTCGGCTCCATCGGCTGGATCGTCATCGGCTGGCTCTTCACTCTCTGGATGGCAAAGGTAGGCCACGCTTTCCGGACGCCGGCGATGGGCGACTGCCTCTACGGGGCCGCGGTCCTGTCAATCGCCTACGCGGTGTACTCCCTGTTCCTTCCCCACACCCCGCCGTCCAAGCAGGCGGGCAACCCGCTGGCTTTCCTCGACGCCGTCAAGATGTTGCGGAACCCGGCGTTTGCGGTCATGGCCGTCGTCTCGTTCTTCGTGGCCATTGAACTGCAACTCTACTTCGTCTGGGCCCAGAGCTTCCTGAAGACCGGGGTTGGAATCGAGGAAGGCTGGGTGAGCACAGTCCTGACCGCCGGGCAGGTGTGCGAGATGGTGATGATGATCTTGCTGCCCCTGGCACTCCTCAAGTTTGGCTTCCGGGCAACTATGGCCTTGGGAATCGCGGCGTGGTGTCTGCGTGACCTGGTTTTCGCTATCGGCCAGCCGACCGGTCTGGTTGTGGGCGCGGTCGGCCTGCACGGTGTGGGCTATGCGTTTTTCTTCACCACGATCTTCATGTTTGCCGACGCGATCGCCCCTAAGGATATCAAATCCAGCGCTCAAGGCTTTCTGGCGTCCGTAACGATCGGTTGCGGGATGCTCGTCGGTTCGCTCCTGACCGGACCGATCTCGGACGCCTGCGGCAACCAGTGGAGCAAGATTTTCCTGGTGCCGGCCATTCTGTGTGCCGTCTGCTGTGTCGTGTTCCTGATCGGCTTCCGCGACACGCGCGATGAGCGCACCGGAGCATTTCCGGTAACCTCGAAGGCGAACGGCGATCAGGGTAACGGGTGAGCTTTGCCCGGGAAAACATGACGCGGGCCCCGACCGAGGGGCAAGTCATCAGGTGCCGGCCATGAATCGCTCCAGGATCAGCCAGATGTACCCACCGACGACATCGGCAGACCCGCGGACGAGCACATCCTGGACCACCAACGAACAAGAGGATTGCAGTAACAACCCGCCAACGCAAACCGACGCGATCGTCCGCGCCAAGCCACTCATCCGACATTGGCCCATGGTTTCCTCGCTCTCAATCAATGGGCCCTGCCCCGCCACGCGCCGCGTGCGTTTCTCACCCGGCACCTCCCAGCCTCCCATAGGCAAGCGGAGAACCGCCACAATATGAAACGCCTGGGCTTCTCGCCGGAAAACCGTCAGGCTTTCAGGGCCTGCAGCGCTTCTGCCGTGGCGGCGAGCGTCTGGTCGATCTGCTCTTGTGTATGGGCAGTTGAAACGAAGAACGTCTCGAACTGTGATGGCGGGAGATAGACGCCGCGTTCCAGCATGGCATGGACAAACGCGGCGTACGTCTTGGTGTCGCTACGGGCCGCGGTGCTGTAGTCTGTGACCGGCCCGGCCTGGAAAAACAGTGTACACATACTGGCCACGCGCGTGACGAAGGCCGGGATACCGGCCGTGGCTGCGGCGTCCCGCAGGCCCTCAGCCAATCGCGTCGCCAAGGCATCCAACTTATCGTAGGTACCCGCCTCGTGAAGCGCCTCAAGGGTCGCCAGCCCGGCCGCCATGGCCATCGGGTTTCCCGAGAGCGTGCCCGCCTGGTAGACCGGCCCGACAGGACTCAGTTTGTCCATGATGTCCGCACGGCCGCCATACGCGCCCACCGGCATGCCCCCGCCGATGATCTTACCCAGACAGGTCAAGTCCGGCCGAACGCCAAAGGCTTCCTGGGCTCCTCCCAGGGACACGCGGTAGCCGGTAATCACCTCGTCGAACACCAGAAGAGCCCCGGCATTGTCGCATAGCTCCCGCAGCCCTGCCAAGTATCCATCCGCTGGCGGCACACAACCCATGTTCCCCGCCACCGGCTCGACCAGGAAGGCGGCTATCCGCGGCCCATGCAGCTCGAACACCTCGCGGGCGGCGGCAGTATCGTTGTAGGGCACCACCAGCGTACTCGCTGCCATCGCGGCGGGCACCCCTACGGACGACGGCATACCAAACGTGACCAGACCAGAACCAGCCTTGACCAAGAGCGCATCCACATGGCCGTGATAGCAGCCCTCGCATTTCACCACAACGTCACGGCCGGTAAACCCTCGCGCCAACCGGACGGCGCTCATGGCCGCTTCCGTCCCGGAACTGACGAAGCGCACGCGCTCGATAGACGGAAAATCCCCTGTGATGCGCTCGGCCAGCCGCGTCTCAGCCTCCGTCGGCGCACCGTACGACCAGCCTTTGCCTAACACCTTGCTCGCTGCCGCCGCGACGCGCTCGTCGGCGTGTCCGAGGATCAGCGGCCCCCAAGAACAGACGTAGTCTATATAGTCGTTGCCATCGAGATCCGTCACTACGGCGCCCTTAGCCTTTGAGATGAACCGGGGCACGCCGCCGATCGCCCCGAACGCCCTGACTGGAGAGTTCACCCCGCCAGCGAGGACTTTGAGGGCCGCGGTGAATGCAGCTTTCGATTTCTTGTTCTGCTGTGTTTCCTCAGTCGTTTTCCTGGTCATGATGGTGCAGATCATAACGGGTACGCGATGCTCTCGCGAGTGCGCTGCATATGGCCTTGCGTGCCTGTCGCGCCCCACATTTTGTGGCTGGCTTTTTCCCTTGACGGCGGTATAATCTCGCCCGCGCGGTATGAGTGCTGCTCGGCGCCTAAGTGTTTCTGTTATAAGAGTTAACGATTCCTCCGTCGCCTGCGGTGAGATGGCTGATCCGGGCGACGTAACCGCAAGTATTCACAGCCGATGACGACCATCAGCGAACGCGCTTGGAGCGATATCCTTGCCTCATTGAAGGCGGATCATCCTGAACTGGTCCGCCCATGGTTCGCAGCGCTCCAGCCGCTTGATATGCAGCATGGCATCATTCGGGTCGACACCTCTACGCCTGACCAGTACCACTACCTTATCCATGACTGTCAGTTGGCTTTCAACGCTGCCGCTCAGTCGGTCACCAGCCGACTCGTCACGGTCCATTTCCTGCCGCCCGCTGCGCCGTTCCCCGGTACCGAGCCGCTCGCTTTTGAGCGCGAGACGGAGAACGTTGTTCTCAATGACAACTACACCTTTGAGAACTTCGTGGCCGGCCCGTGCAACCGTCTGGCGCATGCTGCTTGCGTCGCAGTGGCCGAGAATCCCGGTCGCGTCTACAACCCCTTGTATGTGCACGGCTCGGTCGGCCTGGGGAAGACACATCTCCTGCAGGCGGTTTGCCATGAGATTCGTGCCCGACGCCCGGACACCAAGATTCTCTATCTTTCATGCGAGACGTTCACTAACCATTTTGTCGAGGCTATTGAGCGTGGTGCTCTGCACCAGTTCCGCTATCGCTACCGGCATGTTGATGTGTTAGTGATTGACGACATCCAGTTTCTGGGAGCCCGCGAGCGCAGCCGGGAGGAGTTCTTTCACACTTTCAATACGCTGTTCCAGTCGCAGAAGCAGATAATCCTCTCCGCTGACGAGTCGCCGCGGGACATTCCCAGCCTGGAAGATCGCCTCATTAGCCGATTCAATTGGGGCTTAGTGACGCGCCTGGAAGCCCCCTGTCTTGAGACCCGGATGGCCATCGTCTGCCGCAAGGCCAAACTCCGCTGCGCCGAGATCCCCGAAGACGTCATCCATTTCATCGCTGCCTCTGTTGATTCAAGTATTCGTGAACTGGAGGGTGCCCTGACGCGCGTCTTGGCCGTGGCCCAGCAATACGGCGGCACGGTTGACCTCGCCGTCGCCAGAGAGGCCCTCGCACACAACCTCCCGGCTCGGAACCATCGGGTGACCATCTCGGACATTCTCCAAACGGTGACGGAGCGCTATGACGTCCGACTGACAGACCTTCAGGGCAAACGGCGCCACCGTTCGCTGGCCTTTCCGCGCCAAGTTTGCATGTACCTCGCCCGCGAGCTGACGCCCCTCAGCCTGGAGGAAATCGGCGGCCATTTTGGCGGCCGCGATCACACCACCGTCTTGCACGCGATCCGGACCATCAGCCAGCAACGGACGATTGACAAGGAATTAGAAGCTAACATTCGCCAAATCACGGAGTTCCTGCGGAAGCAAAGCGCATGAGGCGACTGACCGCGTGTTCCCCTATACGGCTAACAGGCACCCCTAACTCCATGGACGGCTGCCTCTCAACCGCCGGCTGGTCTGTCCCCTGTCCCTATCCGTCACGCACAGTCCAAGCCTTTCGCTTGTGGATAAACTGTCACGTTTCCGCTATCTTATCACCGGCTTGCCAATCACTCGTCCGCAGGCAAAGAAGCTGCCCGGCAGGGCTTGGCACCTGGCGTGCCTTCTCTGACAGCTTATCCACGGACACGCGATGGCTCGCCAGAACGCTAAGCTTTTATTCGTGCGGCACTTCGCGAACTCACGTTCCCGCTGTGCACGCAATTCACAGGACATATGAAGGCGACTACATTTATTAGACAACACCTATTAGTCAGCCGGCAATATCGCGTACTACGACCCGGCATGGAAGGAGCGAGTTGACCATGCAAGTGATTGTCAACCGCAGTGCACTCGTTGAAGTCTTGAACATGGCCTCCGCCGTCGCTGCAAGTCGAACGCCGCGTGAGCTCCTGAAGTGTGTTCGACTGACCACGGTGGATGGTTCCCTCCTGGTAGGAGCAACGGACCTTGAGGTGGCCTTGCGCGGCGAGGTGCGTCAGGTAGAAGTGAAAGCACCGGGCGCGCTGCTGGTGCCAGCGGACAAGCTGATGCAGATCGCGCGGGAGAGTGCTGACGAGACATTGACCATCGAAAGCGAAGATCTGGCATGTCATGTCCGTGGTTCGGACAGTCACTTTGAGATCTATGGGCACGATCCGAAGGAGTTTCCGCCGGTTCCGGATTTGGAGGGAGACGCGGATGTTGAGGTGGATGCGTCGGTGTTGGCATCCCTGATCGAGCGGACGCTTTTTGCGGTTGCCAAGGAAAATACCCGATACGCGATTAACGGGGTTCTCTGGGAGACAAAGGCGAAACGCCTGTCCCTTGTGGCGACGGACGGTCGTCGTCTGGCTGCGGCCAATGGGCCGGTGCTGCGGGCGGATGGCGCCGATCAGCAGATGATCGTGCCTGCCAAGACGATGCAGGTATTGCAGCGGATCCTCCCGCACGCGCCGGAGGCGTCACCCGCAGGTATCCGGTTCTCGACCAACCAGGTGATCATTCGGGCTGGCCTGTTTGTTGTGAGTTCGCCGTTGGTGGAAGGGCAGTTCCCAAACTACGAGGACGTGATCCCGAAGGACACGGACAAGAAGATTGCGCTGCCGACGGAGGAGTTTCACAGTGCTGTGCGCCGTGCGGCGCTGTTGGCGAGCGATCAGTCGAAAGGCGTGCGGTTGGCTTTCGACAACGGCGTCCTCGTATTGTCGAGTCGAACACCAGAGCAGGGTGAAGCGACAATCTCGATGCGCGTGGACTACCAGAGCGAGGCCCTGCAGATCGGCTTTAACCCGGCCTTTCTGGCGGATGCCTTGCGGGTGGTCTCAGGGCCGACGGTGGTACTCGAGCTGAAGGAGGCTAACCGTCCTGGGGTGTTGAAGGCAGGCAGTGATTTTCTGTATGTGATTATGCCAGTGAGTTTGTAGAGCGGAGTTAGGCGGAGAATCAGATGTGAGTGATGCGCGCCTCCAATGGGTTCAGTATAACCACGGCGAGCCGGGCGCACGGCCGGAGCCGCCGCTGGAGAACGAGCGAACACGGCGGCGCAAGCAGTGGGAGGCGGCACGGCGCGGGACGGCGACGCAAGCGGGTCAGGTAGCCAAAGGGGTTCTTGAAGGCCGCTCGCGCCTCTCGTGTGTCGAACGAAGGTTGCTGGCTGTGCTGGACGAGGAGGGTGGCGCGGAGCTTGTGGATCGAGTAGTAGGTCTAGGTCTCAAACGGGGAGTCCTGCGGATTGAAACCGGTGACGGCGTGACCGTGTATGAGCTTCGACTGCGCTGGGAGCAGCGCCTACTGCGGGCAGTTCAGAAGGAGCTTCCGGAGGTGGGCGTTCACGCAGTGCGATTTGCCCTGGCGAAGAGGCACGACCAGACTAGCTTGGAAAGATAGACGTGTCTTATGAATGAAGCAGAGAACGAACTAGCCGGTGCTGCGGGCGGACAACCGGCCGACCAGACAGCGAGCGGTGCGGGCACAAGCTACGACGAGTCGAGCATTCGCGTCATGGAGGGGTTGGAAGCGGTTCGCAAACGGCCGGCTATGTACATCGGTGACACGGGCACGACCGGCCTGCACCATCTCATCTACGAGGCTGTTGACAACGCCATAGACGAGGCCATGGCCGGCTACTGCAATGAGATTGCCGTCACGCTCGGGGCAGACGGCAGTTGCGCTGTTCGCGACAACGGGCGAGGGATCCCCGTTGGGCCCATGAACCACCCGGACCCGAAGATCAACGGCAAGCCGGCAGTTGAGGTCTGCATGACTGTGCTCCATGCGGGCGGGAAGTTCGACCGACGCAGTTACAAGGTGTCAGGCGGACTACACGGCGTGGGCATCAGCGTTGTGAATGCCCTCTCGGAGTGGCTCCGCATCCAGGTCCGCCAAGGCGGCTCGATGCACGAGATGGCGTTCGAGCGAGGCGCGACGACCGCCCCGCTCAAGGTGATCGGTCATGCGCAGGACAGCGGAACTCTGGTCAAGTTCAAGCCCGACGCGCAGATTTTCCCGGACTGCGACTTCCGATACGAGACGCTGCGGTCGCGCCTGCGCGAGCTGGCGTACCTCAACGACGGAGTGAAGATCACGCTGACAGACGAGCGGACAGGGAACTCAGAGCTTTACTACTTTACGGACGGCCTGCGCGAGTTTGTGACGCACTTGAATGAGGGCAAACAGGCAATTCACAAGGACGTCATCGTGATGCGGGCACAGGATGAGGATCAGCGCCTGGTGCTTGAGATCGCGATGCAGTGGAACGATGGCTACAATGAGAACGTTTCCTGCTTTGCCAACAACATTCGCAATATTGACGGTGGGACACACCTATCAGGGTTTCGCGCGGCCCTCACGCGGACGATGAATTACTATGCCAAGAAGGAGAACCTGCTCAAAGGCGACCTCACAACAAGCGGAGAGGACTTCCGGGAGGGACTGACGGCGATCATTGCGGTCAAGGTGCCTGAACCGCAGTTTGAGGCCCAAACAAAAGTCCGGCTGATGAACCCAGAGGTCGAGACCTTCGTCACCCAGGTGGTCAACGCCCAGTTTGCCACTTTTCTCGAGGAGAACCCGGCCGACGCCAAGCGGATAGTCCTTAAAGGGATCCAGGCGGCACAGGCCCGGGAAGCCGCCCGGAAGGCGCGTGACCTCACCCGCAAAAGCGCATTGAGCGGTGGTGGACTGCCAAGCAAGCTCTGGGACTGCCGAGTGAAAGACGCGGACGCGGCGGAGCTGTTCATCGTCGAGGGGCAAAGCGCCGGTGGCAGCGCCAAGACCGGCCGCGACAGCGAGTTTCAGGCAATTCTCCCGCTCAAAGGCAAGATCCTGAATGTCGAGAAGGCCCGAATCGACAAGATGCTGAGTCACGAGGAGATTAAGACGCTGATTCTGGCCCTCGGTTGCGGCATCGGAGAGGACGAGTTTGACATCAGCAAGCGGCGCTACGGCAAGGTCGTGCTAATGTGCGACGCGGACGTTGACGGGAGCCACATCCGTACTCTGCTGTTGACTTTCCTGTTTCGGCACATGCGTCCCCTGGTCGAGGGCGGTTATGTGTACGTCGCCCAGCCGCCGCTGTTTCTGCTGAAGAAGGGCAGGAAGAGCGAGTACGTGCTGAACGACGGCGTCCTCAGTCGCAAGCTCAAGGAGTGGGGGACGGAGGATACCACGCTGGTGGTACGGGGCGACGGGGGCGCGGAGCGTCAAATCGCCGGGCCCGAACTGGCGGATCTGTATACCCTGCTCGAGCGCATCGACGCCCAGCGGCGCATTCTCGAGCGCCGGGGCATCGACAAGCGAGAACTCCTCACGCGGCACGTCGATGAGAACGGGCGGCTGCCGATCTATCGTGCCGTGGTCTACCGGCCAGGCGAACAAACGCCGACAAGCTACTTCGGGTACAGTGACGAGGAGTTTCAGGCCCTTTGCGAGGAAGAGCGGCAGCGAGTCGGTGAGGTCGAGGTCATCGAGACCGGCGTGGGCATGGTTCCCACGAAGGCCAACGGCAGCACCGCGCATCGCATCATCCGTTCTGACCTGAGCGAGTGCACTGTGCTGGAGGAGGCGATTCAGAAGCTCAAGGCTGTCGGCCTGACCATGGACGACTACTATGCCGAGCGTGTCGAGCATGTTGATGGTACGGTGGAGCCGGCGCGGTTCGTGCTCAAGCACGGCGGCGCGGTTGTGCGCGAGGTGTACGGGCTGCGTCAGCTTGTCGAGGCCATACGCCAGGTGGGCAGCACGGGCGTCGAGGTGAAGCGATTCAAGGGCCTCGGCGAAATGAACGGCGAGGAACTCTGGGAAACGACGATGGACCCCGATCACCGCAGCATGCTCAAGGTGGTCATCTCCGACGAGCCCGACGACCCGGAGCAGATGGCCCTCGACGGTCGCGAGGCGGATCGCATGTTCTCCATTCTGATGGGCGACAACGTCGAGCTGCGCCGGCAGTATATCGAAGCCAACGCCGCGCACGTCAAGAACCTGGATATCTAGCGGTGTTGTTAACAGGTCCGTCGCGCACCGGCGGGCAGCCTACCCCGCCGACTGTCGTGCGCACACCGAAGCGGGCCTCGCGAGGGCCGGAAGCCGGAAGCCGGAAGCGGTACCGGGTCCGTGACAGTTCAGGCGGGTGCCACTGGCAGCTTGCCTGCCAGTGTCTTCAGCTTCTCAGGCCTGCACTGGCGGACAAGCCGCCAGTGGCACCCAC
>JAFGJR010000067.1 GCA_016928975.1 Sedimentisphaerales bacterium
TCATATGGCAAAATGCCCACATTGTGATGAAGTAGTCACATTGGAATCAGTGAATCGTGATGACAATACGGTTCACAAGGAAGTGCACGGGACCATCAAGAAGGAAGTCATGTATTCATGTCCTCACTGTGACAAGGTCTTAGGCTTTGCCTTCTATCTGGGTGGTCTGCTGACGGATAGACCTTGACTCGTACCCATGCAAACGGACATGATACAGCGAGGTGCTCGTTCTTCGAGCATGTTGCTTGAAAAGACGGCCTGACAGGTCGCCCTTCAGCACCGCGTCAGGCATCGTGTGTATCGCCATTCGAGCCGGTGACTATAGAATCCGCTGTTTGCAGTTGATTGAGGTCAAAATGAAGTCTTTGATCCTTGCTTTCTGTGTTGTGTTTGCGTGTGGCGGTCCGAGAGCGCAGACGAATGTCTGGCAGCCGTCGGCGGGACATAGGCAAATCCCGATCTGGCCGGGGTCAGCGCCGGATGCGAAGCCTGTGCCGGGGCCGGAGGGCTATACGACGACAACGACGCTGATTGCCGGCAAGCCGGCTGTGGTGGTCAATAACGTGTCGCAGCCGACGATGACGGTTTGCTCGCCCGAGGGAACGAATACGGGCGTGGCGGTCGTCGTGTTTCCCGGCGGAGGCTACAACTGTCTGGCCATCGATCTGGAAGGCACAGAGATCTGTGACTGGCTGACGTCCCGAGGGATTACCGCGGTGCTCCTGAAATACCGCGTGCCGACTGTGCAATTCGAGGGGTATCGGGAGTCGCGGCAGGCGTTGCAGGATGCGCAGAGGACGGTGGGGCTGGTGCGTTTTCACGCTGCCAGGTGGCATATCGATCCGCAGAAGATTGGAGTGATCGGGTTTTCGGCAGGGGGGCACATGGTGACGGCGATGAGCACGCATTTTGACAAGCGTTTGTATCCGGCCGTCGATGCGGCGGACGAGGAAAGCTGTCGCCCGGACTTCGCGATCGCACTGTATCCGGGACATCTGTGGTATCCCGATAGGGAGTTTGTGCTGAATCCGAATGTCCCTGTCACCAACAACACGCCGCCTACGTTCTTGTTGCAGGCGCAGAATGACCCGGTGGACAGCGTGAACAACTCGTTGGTTTACTACATCGCCTTGAAGAACGCCGGGGTCCCCGTGGAGATGCACTTGTATGGGCAAGGCGGGCATGGGTTTGGACTGCGCCGCACGGGACTGCCGATCACGGGGTGGCCTGAGCTGGTGGAGACCTGGCTGCAAACCATCGGGATGACATCGGCAGAAAGCACTTCTCCGGCCACGCCGGCGGTACCCATACAACCGGAGACGACAAAGCCGCAGAGATTCCACCTCGTACGCGCGGGGGAGACCTTGTCCGAGATTGCACGCAAGTATTACGGATCGGCCGGCATGTGGCAGAAGATTTTCGAGGCGAACCGCGGGGCTCTCAAGGATGCGAACACGGTCCGGGCCGGAACAAGACTGATTATACCGGAGTAGATCGTCAAGGATGCCGTGATCGTGCCGGTGCGGTATCGACCCGCCGCGTGACCTCTTCCAGTTGACACTTCCAGCAGAAGACCGGCATCTGGTGCGCGCTCATGGAGAAGACACGGGCCGGGAACACCCTTTTCTCGTGCTCTGCGAGGGTGTGGGGTGATGTCAGATTCAATGGCCTGGCTGACCGGGTCAGTCGGCCTCGGCGGGGACCGGCTGGAGTTGGACGTTTCCGTGGCCGAGCAGAGTGCCGGTGGCGCGGGCTACCTGGATCTGGGCAATCTCGTACTCGGCGAATGCGCGGATGCGGCGCAACTGGGCGTCGGCCAGGCGCGAGGTGGCGAGCAACACGTCGGTGCTTCGCCGGGCTCCGAGCTGGAATTGCTGCTGCTCGACCTGGTAGTCGCGATAGGCGCGGACCGTCCCCTGCTCGGCCGCCAGGATTCGGCGCCAGTTCTGCTGGAGCCCATCGACGGTCTCATAGACCTCCTGTCGCACGAGCTGCTCGGCCCTCTGGCGGTCCGCCTGGGTTCTGATACGCTGGAGGCGGGCCCGGCGCAGGCGGGCCTCGGCGGCACGGTTGCCCAGCGGAATCGTCGCCGACAGGGCAACCGCGTGGCTCTCGGCAGGGTCATCGGCGATGTTCCGGAAGGCACGGCCCGTCGAGCCTGCCTCTCCGGCCGCTGTATAGGTGTAATCCAGGTCCAGTCGCGGCAGAGTCGCGTTCTTAGCCAGTTCCACATCAAGCTCGTTGACCGCCAGGCGGAGCTCCAACATGATCAAATCCATTCGGTTTTCGAGGGCCGTCGCCGCCAAGGTCTCGGCGTCCAGGTCCAGTCCCTTGGGGTCGGGGTCGGTCAGCGGGATAATCGCCGTGTCGGAGTTCAGCGGCATGTCCTTACGGTTCATGATCCGCTTGAGGTCGCGCTCCCGGTCGCGCACGGTCGTCTCGGCGGTGATCACGTCTTCGAGGCGGCCATACAGACCGGCCTCCGCCAGCACGATCTCGTACTTCGGCGCCGAGCCCGCTTGCACCTTGTTGCGCGCGTGGCGCAGTTGGTCCTGAGCCAGCTTGTACTGCTCCCGGCGGACATCCAGCTCCTTCCGGGCCGCGTAGAGCAGCCAGTAGCTGATATCGATGTTGGCCAGGATGTTGATGGCGGTCAGCTTCGTGCCGGCATCCACGATTCCCTTCTCGTACGTGGCGATTCGAATGGACTGGGTGTTCACCCGCGTGCCGGCGTCGCGCAGCAACGACTGGACGACCGAGACGCTGACGGCGGCATCGGACACGCCGGAATCGTCGTCCCAGAGCGGCACGCTCGCTGTGATCGACGTCCCGGTCGGCAACGGCGTCGCGACGCCGACCTCGTAGGCGCGAGCGGCAAATGGATTGCCGGTGGCGGGCTTGTCCTCGCTGTATTGCGCGGAGCCAAAAAAGACGGACTCGAACTTTGCCCGCTCGACATCCACGCTCTGCTGGGCGATGGCGGGGTCCAGCAGCTCGACCTTCAGGTCCAGATTGTTGGCCAGAGCCGCCGTACGGATCTCTTGCAGTGTCAGCTCCACGGTCGGCCGTGGCTCATTCGGCTCCACGGTAGCCCTGGCCAACTGCTCGGCGGCCTCCTGGATCGTGACCGGCTCCGACTGCGATTGCTCCGTAAGCTGGATCATCTCGATCTGGTTCAGCTTCGGCGCCAGGGCCTTCAAATCCGGCTCGTGCGCCTTCTGGGATTGCGAACACCCTGCGAGGCCGATCACCCACCCCAGTACAACGACGTAATGTCTCATATGCTCACCCATTCATGCCTCAATGCGGCCATCGGGTCAATCCAGGCGTTGCGACCGATCCAGTCGACCACCCACAGTCCGCGCGGATTGCGCACGGGCAGCGATTTGAGCAGCACGCCATTGAGCAAGCTGAAGATGGCTGTATTTGCGCCAATGCCCAAAGCCAGAGATACAAGCGCCACGATTGTGAAACCGGGACTTCTTTGCAGTTGCCGAAAGGCATATTTGATGTCGTTGAAGAGAGTACTCATTCCGTTCGGTCTCCGGTCTTCAGATACTCGCCGGCCATCACCAGGATTCCTTATGGGGCTGACGACTGATCGCTGATAGCTTCTTTCTCATTTCTTCCGTATCAAGTCCTTGGCCACATCCAGTGCCTTATCTGCCGGAGCGGGCACGTCCGGAGTCACACCGGTTCCTCCCCAACTGGTTTCGGCTTTAACATGAGCCAGTCTCTTGACAGGCAGGACCATCGTAATGTTGTGGCCTATGTCGATTGCATCCGTAACATGGGCTGCGCCGGCCGAGGGTTCACCAACAATTCTGGCCCTTCCCACCTTCTGCAGACCGTAGGCAAACATCTCGCCCGTGGAAAAGGTCTTGGAACTCACGATGATATAGAGAGGGATACTCGGCATGCGTGTGCCGGTAATATCGGTGCGTGTGCGGAACTCGGCGACCTTCTGACTCTCACGATCAAAGGACACATAAAGTGGTTGCGATTCCTCACCACCCAGGAAGTAGCTGGCCAGATACATCATCACCTCGGGGTCACCGCCTCTATCGCAAAAACTCAAATCCAGAATCATGGCCGTACATTCCTGGAAGGACTGCATGGTCTTGTCGATCACCTGATACATCTCGGGTGCTATCTTGGGCGAGAAGAACTCAAGGATGCCCAGACAGCCGA
>JAFGJR010000068.1 GCA_016928975.1 Sedimentisphaerales bacterium
TACACGACTCGCATGTCGGACGTCGAGCACACGGCCGAGGACTCCGCTGACGCCATTACGCCAATGATGCACATCGATCCCGACAATCCGGACTGGAGTAAACGAGCGCTGCGCCTGGCCGAGTTGATGCAGACGCTCTGGACCGGGCGCAACGAGCGAGGCTTTTTGCAGTTCAAGAGCACCTATTTCACGGCGGAGAGACTGGACCTGGCGCCGGCTCGTGCCTGCGACACGGTCTATCATCCGCGAGTCGTCCAGCCGACGCTCCTGTACTGGCAGCGAACGGGAGACCCGGCGTTGACGAAGCTCTTCTCCACCTGGATGGACACATGGGTCGATGCCGCAGGGCGCGCCGAACGAGGCAAGCCGGCCGGGATCATCCCCACCGCCATCCACTGGCCCGATGGACGCATTGGCGGTCTCGATCCCAACTGGTGGGACCCGCGAAATCACGGCGAACATACGCTCTATCTGTTCCCCAGCGCGATGAGCATGATGATCCACACGCTCCTGCTGACCTACCAGATGACCGGCGACGAAAAGTACCTGCAACCCATACGATCCATGGCGGAGATTCGGCTCGAATATCTGGAGTCATCATCGAAGCAACCTGAAGCACCGGGCACAGAAGCATGGTGCGCCGCTCGCCTGGGGTGCGTGACTGACGCCGCGGCCAAATACAGGTTCCTGACCGGCGGGCGTGATTTTGACGCTCTGGTGACTCGCGAGAAGTCGCCGTACATGCGTTATCGCCTGGATGGCGACCCGGAAGCGCTCGCCAAAGCACTGATGGAAAACGCCGGGGCCCTTCGGGTCAACTTCCCCGGCTACACGAGCGAGGTGCGGTACACAGACCGTGTATTGCGATTCCCCACGCTCTTCGGACCGGACGGAATCACGAAGAAGGCGGTCCCGGCCATTCGCGTGCCCAACCCCGCCCTGCTCTATTCCAGTGCGACAGGCGATCCCGGCACGGCGGAGTATTTCCCACTTGACGCCGTACGATGGCTCACACCCCCTCGGGAAATCGCAGTGCTGGTGTCCGAAGGGGACAAGAAGGAGCTACGGGCCGACCTGTTCCATTTCGGTCCCGACGACCGGACCATGGGCGCCGAATTCTACCTCCTGGAGCCGGGCATCTACAAGCTGGCTCTTGCAGCAGCCGGCGGCGCGTCGACAGAGCCGATACAAGAGCATACGTTTCACGTCACCGGCCGGCGCAGCCGTGTGTCATTCACCCTGCCGCCATGTCGCCTATGTCACCTCCGTGTGCAACGCCAGTAGTGAAGGAGAACTGCATGTTCAGACGCATTCCACCCATCCTGTTCGTCACAGTGGTCAGCCTATCGGCGGCTGCGAAAGAACCGGCGATCCGTTCTGCACAACCAGAGTCAAGGACCATCGGGCTCTATGAGAAGTTCGAGCTCCGCATCGACCTCGACGCGACCCACGAGAATCCGTACGACCCTGAGCAGGTGGATGTGCAGGCGGAGTTCACCGCCCCGTCCGGCAAGAAGCAGACCATGTGGGGCTTCTACAATCCATCGGGCTGGTCAAGACTGTGGATGGTGCGCTTCTCGCCAACCGAGAAAGGGACGTGGAGCTACATCGTCAAGGTCACAGACCGCCAAGGGTCGGCGCAGGGCCGGTCGGGCACATTCACCGTCACCGATTCCCCCCATCACGGCTTTGTCAGCATCGCTCCCAATCAGCGTTATCTCAAGTACGACGACGGTACATCGTTCTATGGCGTCGGCCTGTGGTACAACGACAGCTATGAGCTGTTCAATCAGGGCCAGATCACCGAGAAGGACCTGGATCGGCTCCAGGAGCTGGGCGTCAATTTCATCAGCTTCTTCCACACCCCGCTTGAGACGATGGGCACGGGGCTCGGCCGCTACGACGAGAATCGCTGCGGCCGGCTCGACCAGCTCTTTCAGTGGTGCGAGCAACGCGACATCCACATCAGTTGGAACATCTGGTTCCACTCCTACCTGTCGCAGGCGGTCTGGGGCGGAGGCAATGCCCGCTACCGCTACAATCCCTACAGTCTCGTCACCGACGCCGCAGGCTTCTTCGCCAGCGAGCCAGCGTGGAAGTACCAGGAGAAGCTGTATCGCTACATCATCGCTCGCTGGGGGTACAGCCGGGCGTTGTTCCTGTGGTTCATCATCGATGAGATCAACGGCACGGAAGGCTGGGAGAAAGGCAGCCAGGAGGCGGCGGAGCAGTGGTGCCGCAAGATGGACGCCTTCCTCAACGAGCACGATCCCTATGGCCGGCCGACCACGGGCACCCAGAGCGGCGGCATCGGCCAGTGGTGGCCCGGCGGCTACAAGATATTCGACATCGCGGCAAGGGAGATATACGAGGCTCAGGGACACCCCATGCCCAAGAGCGGAAAGCTCGACTGCGACGACGAGAACCCCCTGCAATTCAGCTATCGCAACTACGCGACACAGGTACAGGACCTGTGGAAAGGCTTCGACAAGCCCGCGATCGTCGGAGAATGCGGCTACGATCACACCTACTACGAGCCGGGCATGCCGGGCTACCTGGCCATGTACCACAACGCACTGTGGGTGAGTCTGGCCAATGGCCTGTGCTGCACGCCATTCTGGTGGGCGTATTCCGACTGGATCAATGACGGCGTCGTCACCAGTCAGATGCGGCATTTTGCGCAGTTTGTCGGCGGTATCGACTTCGCCCATCTCAGTCCTGAGCCTGCCCAGATTACCTCGCCCAATTGCGACGCGTGGGCGATCCGGAGCGGCGATTTCGCATTCGGCTGGGTGGCCAATCCACGGACCAGCGTTGCGAAGGAGACGTTCACGATCTCCGGACTGAGGGATGGCGAATACGAGGTAAGACCGTATCGCACGTGGCGAGGTCGATACCTGGATCCCCAGACACTCCAGTGCCGCGATGGCAAGCTTACCGTCACGATCCCGGAGCTGCGTACGACCGGCGGTCATGCCTCGCATATCGGCAACGACGTTGCGTTCAAGATCTCGCCGAAATAGCCTCGCCGCGAGCAGAGCACGCCGACCTTGAAGAAGACATCGTAGGGTGCATCCACGAGCGGGCACTCCCCGGTTTCGCCGTCGAGCACTCCTGCTGCCTGATGGGTCCGGCGGCTGGAAGATGCAGCAAGTCGGTAATCATCGCTATTGAGATTCAGCACGCCAGCGCGTATCATGGGATCCGCAGGACCCTGGAATACAGGTGATCAGGTATGATGAGAAACCCTGGTCGCAATGGGGTGGTGTCGAGTGTTGATCGTCACAAGACGTGTCGTCGCTATCAAGGTGTGTGTATGGAGATGCCAATCAGGCAATGGTCTATGATCGAGCGATTTGAAGAAAGAGAGCGAATGGAAGCCGCGACCAGACGAGTCATGGGAGGTCTGGGGCTCGTGATTCTCGTTCTGCTGGCGTCGGGGTGGGCAGCCCACGCGCAGGAGAGAGGGCCGAAGGGCGCGAAGGAGCAGCCTGGGGCTCAATCGGCTGCCCGTGTGGATGATCCGAACGATCCGAACGAGCTGTGGTGGCGAAGGTGGGACGTATCGGTCAAGGACCCCAACGACCCGAATGAACTGCTGGAGGTCAAGTGGAATGCGGTTCTCAAGGTGCTCCAGGCCCAAGACATGGATCAGCCGGTCAAAGAGAAGATCATCGACCGAATCGTCAGCCCTGTCTTTGATTTCCCGCTGATGGCGCAACTGGCCCTGGGCCGGACCCACTGGCCCAAGTTGAACCCGGCGCAGCGAGAGCGGTTCACCACGCTCTTTGTCGAGCGGCTCAAGGCGCTGTATCTGGAGAAAACGACGCTGTACCGGAACGAAAAGACTGTGCTCAAACCCGGCGTGCGGAGAAGAAACACGGTCCAGATTCCCATGATGCTCCTGTCCGAAGGACAGGAGATTGCTATGTCGTACAAGCTCCACAAGGCGGACGGGCAAAGCAAGGATCGCTCGACGGCACGATGGAGGATCTACGACGTCGAGATCCAGGGCGTCAGCATCCTCCTGACCTATCGGTCGCAGTTCGACGACATCCTTCGCCAGGGCACCGTGAAGGACCTTCTTTCTCAGTTGGAAAAGCCGTCGGGTGAATGATGTACCATTTGTTCCATCGAGACAGCTCCGCGCAGGCGGATCGCTCGCTGGCGCAGTCTGTCTACGACCGGGTGGTTCTCAGACACCCCAAGGCTGTACTGGCGTGTCTGTTGGCGACCGTCGTCATCTGTGGATGGGGAGCCAGACGTTTCCGGCTGGATGCTTCAACGGAGACCTTGATTCTGGAGAACGACCAGGACCTCAAGTACTCCCGCCTGATTGACTCCCGGTATGGAAGCAGTGACTTCCTGGCTCTGACGTTCACACCCAGGCAGGACCTGTTCTCCGACAGCACGTTGGGCGTGCTGGCGAGCCTCCGGGACGACCTGAAGCGGCTGGGCATCGCCGAGTCCGTGCGAACGATCCTCGACGTGCCTCTGCTGGAGAGTCCGCCGATTCCCTTGAAGGAGCTGGGCTCGACGACCCGCACGCTGGAGTCGCCGGATGTGGACAAGGCCCTGGCCCGAAAGGAGCTGACGCAAAGCCCTTTGTACGAGGGCCAGTTAGTCAGTTCGGACTTGAAGACCACGGTCATCCTGATCACCTTCCCGCGTGATCATCGCTACTATGATCTGCGGCACCGAAGAAACACGCTGCGGGAGGAAAGGACGGCGGGCCCGCTGACGGAAGCGGAACGGGTCGAGCTCCAGGAGGTGACCCGCGAATTCGCGCGGTACCGCGACGAGGTTCGCCAGCGGGAACACGACGAGATTGTGGCCATTCGCTCGATCACGGACCGGTACCGCTCACACGGCTCGCTGTTCCTGGGCGGTGTGAACATGATCGCCGACGACATGATCAGCTTCATCAAAAGCGACCTGCGGGTCTTCGGGACAGCGGTGTTCCTTCTGCTCGTGCTCACAATCGCGGTGATCTTCCGCAGGGTCTATTGGGTTCTTCTTCCCATGTCGGTCTGCCTGGTCTCCGTGATGTGTACCGTCGGGTTCCTGGGCTGGTTCGGCTGGGAAGTCACGGTCGTCAGCTCCAACTTCATCTCCCTGCAACTGATCATCACGCTGGCCATGACCATTCACCTGATGGTCCGCTACCGGGAGTATGCCGCGGAGCGGCCCGACGCCAGCCAGTACGAGCTGATCCGCCGTACGATCGGAACGATGCTGCGGCCGTGCATGTACTCGGGGCTGACCACGATGGCTGGCTTCGCGTCCCTGGCCTTCAGCGACATCCGGCCGGTGATCACCTTCGGCTACATCATGGTCGTGGGCGTGGCGTTCTCCATTCTTGTGCCCTTCCTGTTCCTGCCGGCCGTGCTGATGCTTCTGGCCCGGGATCGACCGTGGTCGGGCAGCCGGTCCCGGTGGCAACTGACACCGATGCTGGGTCGATTCACTGTCGCACATGGTCCCTTGATCCTCGTGGCCAGCGTCGTATTGCTGACCGTCAACGTCATTGGGATTCGCAAGCTCCAGGTGGAGAATTGCTTCATCAACTACTTCAAGCCCACCACCGAGATCTACCAGGGGATGAAGGTTGTGGACCGGCAGCTCGGCGGGACTACGCCCCTGGACGTGGTCATCGATTTTGAGCCGGTGGCACCGGACGCGGCGATCCCATCCGCGGCGGCCACTGACGCTGACGCTGTATTCGACCAGTTTGAGGAGTTCGACACACCATCGCCGACAACTCAGCAGAAGTACTGGTTCACACCGCAGAAAATGGCGCGGATCGCCGCTGTCCACGACTACCTGGATGGCCTCCCGGAGACCGGCAAAGTCCTGTCGGTCGTGACCCTGGTCCGGATGATCGAGAGAGTCAAAGGAGGCGAGGCTCTGGACAACATGGAATTGGCCTTGCTGTTCAACCAGATCCCCGATCAGCTCAAGGAAGTATTGGTCAGGCCGTACGTGTCCGTGGACCACAACCAGGCGAGGCTCACGGTGCGGGTCCTCGACTCCGACCCTTCCCTGAGACGCAACGACCTGCTCAAGCGAATCCGGGCGGATCTGACCGGCATACTCGGCCTTGCGCCTGAGTCGGCGCACTTGACCGGTGTCCTGGTCTTGTACAACAACATGCTCCAGAGCCTGTACGCGTCCCAGATCGCCACGATGGGCTTTGCCATGCTCTTTCTGATGGGGACCTTCGTGATCGTGTTCCGATCTTTGCGGATCGCGCTCATTGCGATCTTCCCCAACCTGCTGGCGGTCAGTTGCGTGCTGGGGGTGATGGGCTGGCTGGGCATCCCGCTGGATATGATGACGATCACCATCGCCGCCATCGGCGTGGGCCTGGCCGACGACGACACGATCCACTACATCCACCGGTTCAAGCATGAGGTCCAGGCGGAAGGAAGCTATCGCACGGCGCTGCACCGGTCACATGACAGTATCGGCCACGCCATCTACTACACGACGGTGACACTGGCCATCGGGTTCTCCATCCTGAGCCTGTCGAGCTTCGTCCCCACGATCTACTTCGGCCTGTTGACCGTGCTGGCGATTACTATGGCTTTGCTGGCGTCGTTGACCGTACTGCCGCAATTGCTGGTGCTGATCAAGCCCTACGGCAAGGAGCCCAGGACTCGCAAGAGCAACCAGGAGAGGACATGATGAGAGCATGTTTGCTGATCTTGGCGGGCATCGTTGCAGGAGCGGGCTGTGCGACCTCCCCTCAGGCAAATCCGCAAACGCCGGTCACGACCCCCGGGGATGTCAACACACCAGGCGACACGGTCTTCGACGAATTGGAGGAGGAGTTCGCCCGAAAGGAGGTGACGATCCCAGACCCGCTGGAGCCTGTGAACCGGGTCATGTACGGTGTCAACGACGTGCTGTACTTCTGGATTGTCAAGCCCATCTCACAAGCCTATGCAACCGTGGTGGCCAAACCGGTTCGCATCGGCATCGGGAACTTCTTTCACAACGTGGCGACCCCGTCACGTCTGGTCAACTGTCTTCTTCAGGGCAAGGGTCCGGCGGCAGGGACCGAGGTGCAGCGCTTCGCCATCAACACTACGGCAGGCGTGCTCGGGTTCGGTGATCCGGCACGCGATCGATGGGGGCTGAAGCCGGCAGAGGAAGACCTGGGGCAGACCCTGGGTGTGTATGGCATGGGCGAGGGATTCTACATGGTGTGGCCGTTCTTCGGGCCCACGACCGTGCGGGACTCGTTGGGTATGTTCGGCAACCAGTTCCTGAATCCGGTCCGGTACGTCGAGCCCACGGAGGTTTCCCTCGGCCTATCCGCCGTGAGCGGCGTCAACCAGGCGTCATTGCACATCGGCGAATATGAAGCCATCAAGTCGGCGGCTGTCGATCCGTATGTGGCCATGCGCGCTGCCTACGTTCAATACCGAAGGATGCAGATCCAAGATCAGACCCTGCCAGACCAGGACAGCGCCAAGCCGCAGGTCTCACCATGAGCAGGACATGCCGATCGTGAAGAACGCATCGTAGTCTGCATCCGCGACGGGGCTGTCGGTGATGCTCTCATCAAGCCACTCATACTGCGCGCTGGCGAGCAGGCTCCATCTTGGGGTCATCTTGCGCCGCACGGCCAGCCGCACGAAAGGGTCCAGTGCAGTACTGTCCTCATGAGTTGGACGATCCGCGCCGGCCTCGCCGAGTTGCCCCCCGTGGTAACAGTCGACGAGGTTGTGACTCTTCCACCTCATTCCTGCCGATGGGAGGAAGACAAAGCCACCCAGCCGGAACGGGTACGTGTAGCTGAGCTCCAGCCCTCGGGCGTCCTGCCTGCCCAGGACGTCGCGGGCTGCCGACAGGCCAAAGAACCCAAAGTCCGTCAGCCACAACGTGCCGAGGCCGGCGTCGATTGACCAGATATGATCCTGCGTACCACCCAGGCGATCCCAGTCACTGCGCCCCCCTTCGGCACCCCGGCACCATGCTGCCGCAACGAATCCGACAACCACGGCACAGACACAGACTCTCCGGGACATCGCGCCGCCCTTCCACAAAGCCAACCTTGCTCCCGCATGGCCCACCCTGTACGCGCGGGAGTACGAACGCGGCTCACCACGATCCCCATTCGTGTCAACACCGCGAGCAGCACACCACAATAGATACTACCATTTCCGGGGCAGAAACGCCAGAGCTATCCTCAAGCAGGCAGATCGCCACGGAAATCCCGTGCACGTGAGTGAAGCATGGCGTACTCCATCGGGTCACCATTGCCGCGTTCTGATCCCCCTGCGCGATTGCGCCCCGTGCACTATGTGGAGCGCATAGCGTTGAGCAGGAAGCGCTGCTCTCTTGTCGTATATGGGGCCGGCAGACCCGTCATGAGCCGTTCCACGTGCTCGCTGAGATGATGGAGTATGGCCGTGACAATGCGCTTATCGGGCAGGAATTCCGTAATGAAGAAGCGGAATATCGTGTTCGTCTCGGAACTCTCCAGATCGTGCGCCATCTCATACGCGTCGTCGAGATTTTGCACCTGCCTGAGGTGATCCTCCGGCGAGGGGACAAGCAACTTTCGACCGGCCTCCAGCATCCTCGCATCGGTGGGCTCCAGCAGCAGGGCCAGCGCGCACTTTAGGTAAATTGGGCTGGCGCGGTAAGGGGTTTTGGGGGAGAATCGTTTCGTGTGACATGCTTTTACA
>JAFGJR010000328.1 GCA_016928975.1 Sedimentisphaerales bacterium
CTCTATGAGCTACTTGCGCTGCCCCTAAGCGGCGCCATTGCCTGGGCCCTTGCCCGATACGTGTTCCTGATCCCCGCCCGCCAGGCGTTGCTCACTCTCACGCCTTTCGCACCTTCCGTGACGGCCCGCATGGACTTCTTCCTGAAGATTCTGATCTTCCTCCTGTACGGCTTCGTGCCGCTGGTTGTGCTGCTCGTGTTCGTCGGCAGAAGTGCGTTCGCAAGGCAGGCCAGGAAACCCAAAACCCGTCCCGAGAAAGTGCGAGGAAAGGAGAAGCGCGCGGCGGCACGGCGAGGGAGGTCATGGTCATCTCTGGCAGTCCTTAAGACCCCGGCCCTGGCCGCCGTTCCAACACTGCTGATGGCCCTGGGGCTGTACTTCAGCTACGACGAGCTGCGCAAGCCCTACGTCCTGTCCAACTACTACGCTTGCCAGAAGCGATGGGACAAGATCATCGAGCTCACCGGCCGCCTGCCCAAAGGCAAGAACAACGTCTACGTGAATCACGACACGCTTCGAGCCCTGTATCACACAGGCAGGCTTCCCTATGACATGTTCCGTTACCCGCTGATCCCGGAAGCCATCCTGTTGACGCACGAGAAAGGACAGTCCGATCTGACCCAATGGAAGCTGAGCGACATCTTCCTGGAGCTGGGACACGTCAATATGGCCGAGAAGCTCGCGTCGGAACTTGTGACGACCAAAGGCCATCTCGGCATGGCGATCGAAGAGTTGGGGTGGATCAGCATCGTCAAGGGACACCCCGACACCGCTCGGGTCTATCTGAACGCCCTGAAGAAGGAGCCGATCTATCGCAGGGAGGCGGCGTCTCTCCTTCACGGCCTGGACAGCGGCTTTCCGCCGGATCAGGCGGCATATATCGACAGAATCCGCTCCTACATGGTTGACGAGACCGCGGGAGTCACCGGCAGCGAGCCGGTGGATGAGACCTTGGCCACCCTGCTCGCGCACAATCCCCACAACAGGATGGCCTTCGAGTACCTCATGGCCTGCTATCTGCTCACCGGCCGCGTGGACAAGATCGTCCAGAACGCCGACAGGCTGCGCGACCTCGGCTATCGCAAGATCCCCACGCTCTACGAAGAGGCCCTCGTCATCCACTTCGGCGCCCAGAGGCAGCAGGTGGACCTGGCCAGGTACAACATCAGCGAGGAGACGCTCCACAGATATGAGACATTCGCCCAGATAGCCAACGCCATGCAGCCGCAGAATCAGCAAGCCGTCTTCAACCGCCTGGTCCGGGACTTCGGCACCAGCTACTTCTTCTACTACACCTTCGGCCGAGTCGGCCTGGTGTGACTGTCCCCAAGCATCAGCGAGCCAGAACCATCAGCCGCTGCACACGGCCCCCCCCCGTTCGATTGGATCAGGCATGGGCGTAGCCGAACAGATGCCCCACCTCGTGGGCAATGATGCGGGTAAGTCTGTCGGTGAACGAGTCCAGATCGAGCATGTACTGGTTAAGGTAGTCGGTGAAGACCAGGGCATCATCGTCGCGTGCGCGATTGCCGACGTCGACCTGCTCCGCCAAGCCAAGAAACGATCCGTACGGCCCGAACGCCGAATCATCACCGCCGATGTAGACGCTGGAGTAGAGGACGCCACCAGATGGCTTGTCCACAGTGAACACAACGCCGCAGTCAGCGAAGGTCTGTTGCAGTTGTCCCAGGACTCCACGAATGATCGTTTGCTCCTGTCCAGCCAGACTGCCAGTAGCATGGAAGGCGGGGATATCAAACGGGCCGACAGTCACAGGGCCATTGTAGACAACGTTCTGCTCACCGTCGAAGTCGAGATAGATGATCTGCCCGGTGAGGTTGGCCGGGTCCTGGTCCACAAGGCGCATGCCCGGCAGGCTCGGCCACGATTCGCTCTGCGATTCACCAGTGTTGGCTTGCGCCGACTGGAAATCCAGCAATCCTGCGTCGTCATCCATCGTCAAAGCGACGCCATCCAGAGGCGCCTCTGCATACCAGGCAACGCCCTCGTAGCTGAAGACGTGCGAGAAATCACGAATGATCATGTCTCGTTCGTCTTCGCTCATCGTGTAGAAGTGACACACCTGGCTGCCATTCCAGAACCGATAGACCGGCTTGCTCCCCTCCGGCTGCTGGCCCTCCGGATAGGCGTAGAACGCGATCCCCTCATAGGTCCACACGCTCGACCAGTCCCGAATGAGCATGTCCCGCTCGGCCTCACTGATCGTGTAGAAATGCGAATGCCCCGACCAGAATCGGTAAATCGGAGCCGTCCCCGCCTGGCCGCCGTCAACGTATGCCTGATAAGCTACCCCCTCGTACGTCCACACGCTTTGCCAGTCCCGAATCAGCATATCGCGTTCCGCCTCGCTGATGGTATAAAAGTGAACACTATTCACCGACGACCAGAAACGCCAGACGGGAGATAAGACATCATTGTCCTGCTCCGTTGCCGTGACATCCTTGTCCGCCAGACCCGACGCACTGCAATGGATCGTGGCCGTCCCGTTCGTGGTGTCCGCATCCTCTGCTGCCGACAGGGTCACCGGCTGGTAGGTGTCCCAGTTCGCTGTCGTGAACGTCAGGCTCGACGTGACGACGCTCAAGTCTGCGTCTCCGCCGGGCTGCTTGGTGATGGCTACTGTCACGTTGGAGGCTGGCTGCGCGGCCAGCTTCATCGTGAATTGTGCCGTCCCACCCTCCGGCACCGACACGCTGCCCGGCGCCACCACCAACCCCTGCACGTCGTCGTCCAGGATGGTCACTACCGCGCTGCTCGGACTTCCCAGCGTCCCCTCGCCCGTGGCGTTGTGCAACGCCACGTTGAACGTCTCGTTGCCTTCAACCAGGCTGTCTTGGAGGATCGGAACCGTGAACGTCTTGCTCGTCTCGCCACCGTTGAACGTCAGCGTCCCGCTGGCCGATGTGTAGTCGCTGCCCGCCGTCGCTGTCCCGTTGCTCGTGGCGTAGCTCACCCCCACCCCACTGGCCAGCCCGCCGCTGCGGTCCACCGTGATCGTCACCGTCCCCCCGTCCTCGTTGACGTTGTAGGTCGAAGAACTCAAGGTTAGCGTCCCGGCCGCATCGTCATTCTGAATCGTGCCCGTGGCTGTCCCCGTGGCGATGGTGGCGTTCGTTGCTCCCGAGAGCGTCATCGTGAACGTCTCATCTCCCTCAATCACATAATCCCCCAAGATCGGCACATTGATCTGCTGGCTGGTCTGAGAGGGACTGAACGTCAGCGTGCCGTTGGTGGCCGTATAGTCGCTCCCGGCCGTCGCCGTCCCGTTGGACGTGGCGTAGTTCACCGTCACCGTTTGAGCACTCGACGGCGACAGCGCTACTGTGAACGCCAGGTTTTTGCTGCCAATGTCGCCCTCGGTAATCGCCGCCGGCGTGCTCATCGAAAGTTGAGCAGAATCGTCGTCCGCGATGGTCACTACCGCGCTGCTGGGCGTGCCAAGGCTGCTGCCGCCAGTCGCGCCGCTCAGCGCGACATTGAACGCCTCACTGCTCTCTGGCACACTGTCGTTGATGATCGGAACCGTGAACGTCTTGCTGGTATCACCGGCGTTGAACGTCAACGTCCCGCTGGTCGATGCGAAGTCACTCCCGGCCATCGCCGTACCGTTGCTGGTGGCGTAGCTCATACCCACGCCGCTGGCGTTGCCGGTCTTGGTAATTGTGACGGTAATGCTTCCCCCATTCTCATTCACGCTGTAGGTGGCAGAACTGAACTGGAACACGGCGGTGTCGTCGTTCAGGATCGTCCCCACGCCCTGGCCATCGCTGATCGTGGCGTTGCTGGCATTGCTCAGGTTCACGAAGAACGTCTCGTCCGGTTCGATCGTATAGTCGCCGATGATCGGCACGGTCACGAACCAAAAGGCGTTCGTCTCGCCAGGCGCACACTGGAGGTGACCACTGACAGCGGTGTAATCGACGCCTGCAGTCGCGTTGCCATCGAACGTTGCGTAATCCACGTCAACAAATTGTTGGGGCGTTCCCGATAGCTGCACCGTGAACCTCAGGTTCTTGCTGCCTGTGTCGCCCTCGCTAATCGCCCCCGGAGTACTGATCGAAAGAACGGTATTCTGCGCCTGGCTTACAGCAACATAAATAGGTCCTATTCGGTCGGTTCCCTCGGTTGCGTTCCAGTAAGACTCTGTCCTATCATCACAGTAATTATTCTCCCCATCGAGAACGTGGATTCCGTACCAGTAGCCCCCGGCTGCCAATAGCGAGCCGTCGGAGAAGGTTCCCTCTGCGGGCCCGTCGCCGTACGCGGATATATCCCTGGGGGTTCCGACCGGTGCCCAAGTGCCCTCCGATCCGCCGACGTCTGGGGCACGCCATAACTCGACCTGCTTCAAGTGCGAACCGCCGGTGTCGGACACTTTGTACGAGATCGTGACCGAGTTTCCAACCGTGATTGTTGATGGCGTCACATCGAACGCCGCAATCGTCGGCGGCGTAATGTCCTGAGTACCCGCAGACACATTGAAGAAATCAACGTTCTGTTCACCCGTAACAGTCGACCCGTCATAGAAGTAGTGCAATATGTCCTGATAATTCCAGCCCTGGTTAGCCCAGTACACCGTCCCATATTGGGTAAGCCGCCCCCTCATGTCAGCTACTGGGTTTCCCCCAATGCTGGCGCAAGTCAGCAGATCAGCCGCGACGTATCCCACATCGGTTGTAGACGAAGGATACACACCGTTTACGGCCACTTGGAACCACCAGTGTCCATCTGCATAATGCTCGCCATTGTCGATCACGTAAACGTCAGTCCCACCGTCAAGGAACGTTATGGGGTCGTTGTTCGTGGTCGGAGCTGGTCGCAAGTTGGCTCCCCCAGAAGCCACATTGCACGCACCGTTCCAGTACATTGCCTTGAACAGCTGGCCGTCCACACGCTCCATACCGACGGTTCGGACGGCTGCTATGGCAGGGTCCGTATATTGCAGTGCTCGCGATTCTTGGCCACTGCCGGCCACATATACTTGGTCGTGGTCGTCGCTGTACACGTCCATCGACGAACTGACCGGATTCTGAATCCGCCACCAGCCGTACATTTTGACTGCAATAGCGCCAGCTTTGTAAGCTTCTGCTGGCCAATTCCAATCCGCTCCAATTAGCCATTCATTCGGAAGGACATCCTGAACGTAGGTGTTGAAGTCCACGGATGTCGCTGGACCATTAGGGTACGGTCCCACGCGGATGGCGGCCGGCTCGGTTCTGTCCGTCAGACGAACTCCCGAGATCGCCTCGATCTCTTGGAGGGAGAACAACTCGTGGCCCGTCGCCGCTGGGCCTGCGCGGTACTCCCAAATGAAATCAGCTCCAAGCACCGTGCCGACCGGATTATCGCTGGCGAAAACCGTCGCTCCGGTGTCCGCGCCAAGCTCGTCAACAAAGGTCTTGCCTGCCGTTCCAGCGGCTACCGAGCAGGAATAAAGGTCGAGGCGAGCGTCACACGTCAGCACGGACCGCAATTGTCCCAACTCTGGCGCTTGGCTTGGCAGCGTAGCCAGAGTCAGGTTTTCACCTGTGCCAAGTTCGATTTCTCCCGGTCCGCCGTGAGCTACGATGCCCAGGTGCCCAATCCGAGCGCCGTTGTGTGCCGCGGACACCGAGGCAAGAAGATCGACCAACCCGGTCACAGTCATGGTATCGGCATGGTAGATGATTGCGATGGTGTCGCTCGCGGCTGCCCTTTGAATCTGTTCCGCTTGCACGACTGCATCGCTCACGAGGACGACGTTCAGCGGTGCGGCCGTGAAGGGCCCGCTGGTGGCGGGCACAACTCCCCCCTCCGCCGAGGTGACAGGCTGTTCTTCCTCTCCATATGTCGTTGCAGATAGAGTACTTAGGGGATCCTGGACGCCTGCCGGGGGGCCGCGGGCCTCTATCGGGAAACCGTCTGTACGAGATATGTCGTCCTGCCGATCCACAGGGGTCAGGCAGATAGGCTCGCCCTGCAACGGCACTACCACCGGTTCGGCGGCAGGCTCGACCTGTACGGCCATCACTTCGACGACCGGGCCGGGGGTTTCCGCCTCCGGCTCCGGTTCAACAGATGCCGATGGCGAGGCGAGATATGTCAGGATTGCCGACGGGTCGGCATCCGCCGTCTCGCCATTCTGACCCAAGTCAATGCAAACGACGGGCTCGTCGAGAGGGATGCTCACGGCAGGAACAGGCTCCAGACCCAAGGAATCGGCACTGAGAAGGAGCCGGGGCTCCAGTGGCTCAATCAAGGGCAGTCTTACGGCCCCAGGCTTGTATCCAGCCCTTTTCGCCCCCACGCAACTCCACCAGCCCGCCAACATCGGCTTCGCTCCTGCAGTCAGTCGGATCGCGCTTCAGTGTTCCGTCAGGTGCCGCAACCCAGCGGTACCCTCATGCCGTGAGATTCTTCTGTGCCGCTCTCACGCACCTGCGCTGCCGGCGCAACTGATCTCAGGGTACAAGAGGCGATGGGTCCTGTCTATACGTAGAAATACGTATTTTTCGACTTTTTTTGTGGGCGCGGCTGCGCGTAGTGTCGCGACATGATTCTCGTGTCGCCGTGGAGTCCACCGAGGCTATTTCTTTTCTTTCTTCTTGCCGAAGAGGCTGAGGCCTTTCTTCTCTTTCGCCGGTTTCTCGGGGGTCTTCTCGGCCTTGGGGGCTTTCTCCTTTGCGGCTTTGGCGACCTTGACCTTGGTCTCTTTGGCTTTCTTCGGGGCTGCCCTCTTCGTCCGTTCGCCGCCCATGACGAAGGTCGCTCCAAACACCACCACCGAGACCACCACTAATCCACCCACGATGTACCAGATCATACCCTGGATCGATGAGAGGATGGAGGGCACCACGTGTCTCTGACCCGAAATCGCGACGATGGTGGTATACAACAGCGCCAGCAGGGGCAGGATCAGCAACATGCCGAGAACGTTGCTCTGGGTATCCGGCGCGGCCTCCGCATAGGCGGGATAAGCCGCCGCGATGGCCGGTGCTGCGACCGCCACCTCCGGAGCCGCCAGCTCCTCTTCCGTCGCCACCTGCTCCGCCTCGGCCGTCATGTCCTCCACGCTGCCCGGCTCCGCCACCGCTGCCACCGCACCCTCGTCCCCGCCCTCGGCGGTATAGATCTCGTCAAGGATGCCGCCGAGCGATGTATCGTCCGCCTGAAGCGACAGGTCCAGCAGGCCCGACCCGCTGCCGAAACTATCCAGATTTAAGTCCTCCTCAACCTCCTCTAATGACGCCTCGACATCCGTCCCGGCCCCTGAGCCCGTGCCGGTTCCGGCCGCCCCGGCCGAAGCAGCAGGCCCGACCGTTTCGGCCATGGAGTCATCTGTCACATCGTAGCCGGCGTCCGTCTCGCCCAGCACATTGACCCCCTCGCCGGTCAGGGCCGTGTCCATATCAGTGATATCGCTGCCCGATGTCTCCGCGCCGGTCTCCGGCGCCAGAGCGATCTCTTCGTCGGTTTCCGCCGCCTCATCCATTCCCGACCCCGCCGTCTTCTCGCCCTCATCGAGAAAGAGCAGATCATCTTCCCCGGTCCCCGTTCCGGCCCCAGACTCCGCAGCCAAGTCCATCTCCGAGCTCGCCTCTGCCTCCGGCTCCGCCGCCAGCTCCATTTCCGAACTTGCCTCCGCCTCCGGCTCGGCTACCAAATCCATTTCGGAACTCGCTTCCAACTCCGGCTCGGCAGCCAACTCCTCCATCTCAGCACTTGCCTCCGCCTCCGCCGCGGGTTCCGCCGGCGCAGGCTCTTCCTCCAGCAGACTCAGCATGTCGTCGGCGCCCTCTTCCACCATGGCCGGGGGCTGAACATCGAGCGCTTCCTCAGACTCCTCGGGCGCGCCGAGCTCCAAAGAAATGGCATCCAGGTCGGTGTCAATCCCTTCCGCCACCAAGGCATTGACCTCATCCACCTTGAACAGGATGTGGGAGCCGTCGCGAAACTCACGAAGCTTGCCGTCCTTGGCCAGTTGCCTCACTTCATCCTCGGTCTTGCCCAGCCTGTCGGCCGCTTCATTCACCGAATAGAACATGCCAGCCATAATCTGCCTTCTCCTAACCGTACGCGCGACAGCGCGGCGTCTATATCCCAGGACACATTCCCTAAGATGTGTATTTTACCACAAGGACGCAATCTATGCAAGTTTTTTCTGGGCTTTCGACGCCCGTCCGCGACACCCAAACACCTTTTTCAGTCCAGGCAGCCAGCGTATTATCCGCCCATAACCGCCTGACGAGCCTCCACGTCGCACAATACCTTCTATTATGCATACGCCGCTGCATCCCCGCAGGTCCGAGAATCTTCAGATCACCCACAATGCCGCGAATCCAGGCTCTTCACCACGAAGGATTGCCCTCGACCCGATCGAGGAGCAGGAATCCACTTCTTCCACCGCAGAGGTCCCCACGGATCGCAGAGGAAATAGGGAACCGCCGATGAACAAGGATGAATGCCGATCTTCAACCGGCAACCGACTACTGACTACCGACTGCAGACTACTGATCTTCTCACGCAGTGACGCCGCAAGGCGCTCTGCCGCAGGGTGTGCACCGCACACCGATGTCTCCCAATCTCTCCCAGCCGCACCGGTGTCTTCGAGACGCGATACCACAGCACCCGGTGACCAGAGCCAGGAAGATCTGAGCGCCCGGGGCCGTGAACGCCGGGAAAAACTGTTGGATCAGAGCGGCCCAAGTCGATACCGTAGATGTTGTATCCCTGCCAACCTCCTTGTCGGATGTCTGCCAAAACACCCATCGAGAGGTTGGTATGTTCCTCTGGATACCACATCGGCATTAGCTGCGTAACAGTGCGTCCCACACTCGCGACACGCGCGCGCAGGGACATTCTCAATCAGGACGTAGCCGCCTTTGACTTTGCGATGGAGGGTCACGCGCTTCTCGACGACCGGGCCACCACAGTACTCGCATGTCTCATTCTCCCAGAAACCCATCCGTTGTACTCCCATTTCACTCAAACCGTCCTCTTCCGCCTCGACGTAGGCGTGCTCAGTCGGGTAGTATAAACCATTACGAACAAGGGCCTGGATTTGTTTGATGGTGCTCAAGGACAGCCGCCCTCCAATGGAATGTCACAGAACCGGACACCTCGCGCGACACTGTACCAGCCTACACGCAATGGTTATGCGCTCCTGTCATTCACCCCTGCAGACATATGATGACAGGTTGCCCCCTCCTGGTCAGCAGAAGAAGGTGCTGGTTCCGCTGGTCATCGGATCACGGTGCTATGGCCTGCGCGGCCCGGCGGTCGGGCAGGCCCGGTCGCGGCGGTCGGCGAGCAGGGAGGCCACGACGCCAACGGTCAGGATCAGGAAGACCAGCGCCAGCAGATAGAGGTTGAAATGCTCTCCGATGGCGGCTTTGAGCCACTTGGCAGTCAGCATCTTGACTCCCACGACCAACAGGATCAGCGAGAGCGAGACTTTCAGGTAACGGAACTTGTCCACCATGCCGGCCAATGCGAAGTAAAGTGATCGCAGGCCGAGAATGGCGAAGACGTTGCTCGTGAATACTAAGAACGGGTCGGCTGTGATGGCGAAGATCGCCGGGATCGAGTCCACCGCGAAGATCAGGTCGGTCGATTCGATCACGGCAAGCGCCAGTGCCAGAGGCGTCAGCAGCAGCGTGCCGGCCTGGGCTCGGTCGACCATCTCATCGGGCTCGACAGCCGCGCCGGGCTGCGCGCTTTCGTGGGAGGCTCGTGTCCCGGCGCGCACGATGAAGTGCTCCCTGTGGAATCGGGCGGTGACCGGAAACCAACGCCGCACCAGCCGGACGACCACGTTCTGGCTCGGGTCCTTGTGCTCGGTCTTCATGACCAGCATCTTGATCGCCGTGAGGATCAGGAAGACGCCGAAGACATACAAGACCCAGTGAAACTCCGCGATGAGTTTCGCGCCGATGGCGATCATCGCACCTCGCATCACCAACGCGCCCAGGATGCCCCAGAACAGCACCCGGTGCTGGTAGATCGCCGGCACGGCAAAGAAGCCAAACATCATGGCGATCACGAAGATGTTGTCCACGCTCAGTGATTTCTCGATGATGTAGCCGGTCAGGTACTTGTGCGTGGCCGCCCAGCCATCGTTGACCAGACCATCGGCGGCGTCCGGCCCGACGCCGAGCCCAGACCACTGGCGCTCATAGCCGAAGTACACGAACACGGCAAAGGCCAGCCCCAGAGTGATCCACATGGCGGACCATCCGAGGGCCTCTTTCACCGACACGACGTGGGCTTTGCGATGAAAAACGCCCAGGTCCAGCGCTAGCAGCAGCAGCACGAAGGCGATGAAGCCTGTGTACAACCAGATCATTCCATTCCCCTGTCAACCGTATCGCAGCGTCCACAACTGTCCGTGCGAGTTCGTCACGCGCGTATTCAGACTCTCGTGCGTGTCGCAGACATCATAGTGCGGCATGTGGGTTAGTCAACGGCGATTCGACCAGCAAGCGCACATCACGGGCCGGACGCGTGTGGCGCATGTGCCGCCAATTGGCGTTTGGCATTGGATGCAGCCGACAGGCAAGGTGGTTCAGGCGTCCGGTTTCTCCTGGTCGTCCGGGATGTGTTCAAGCAGGTCGCCCGGCGCACAGTTCAGAGCTCTGCAGATGCTCTCCAACGTCGAGAAACGGATGGCACGCGCCTTGTTGGTCTTGAGGATCGACAGGTTGTTGACGGCCAGACCGGTGACCTCGGCCAGCTCTTTCAGTTTCATTCGTCGGTCCACGAGCAAGTAGTCCAGTCTGACATTGATCATCTCCGCCCCCCCTTTAGACCAACGTTTTCGATTCATTGAGAATCGGCAGCACGCGTCCGAGCACCTGACCCAGCGCGAAGCAGACAAGAACCTTGGCGAGCAACGGAACCAGCACCGGGCTGACGAAGACCAGGCCCGCCTCATCCGGGTCGCGCGCTCCCACCGTCTCCCAGCCCATGAGTGAGAGCAACGCTTGACCAGCCAGCAGCGCGGCGCACGCGTACAGAATCCAGTCGCCGTGACGCAGCATCCGGCCTGCCGTGCCCTCTCGGTCCAAGACGTATCTGATGAACTGCCCGATCAAGAGGGCCAGGGAGCCTGGGACGACGAAGCTGAGGATAAACACCGTGAGCGCGTATCCAACGTTCCTCGAAGCCCCAGGCCACGGCAGATCACCAGCCGCATCAATGGCGGCCAAGATCCAGAAGACAAACATCAGTAGCCAGACGACGCCTCCGCACAGAAGCACCCAGCCCAAGATCCGGGCTCCCCGTTCGTAGAACCGTAGCAGCAGCTTGTTCTCCTCAACGATAGCTTTCATAGTCGCAGCACCCCTTTCTGGAACGGATACATCGATCAATGAATACAATATCATTGTACACGCTTATCGTGTAGCTGTCAATGTTACAAATGATCTTCTCTCCAGATTTCTTCCGGGGCAACACCCGATCTCAAGGGAGCCGGAGCGGATGCGAGCTGCCGCCTTCAGGACGGGACGTGGGCTTCCCCAGACGGCTTGACTTCGGGAATGGGGCGGCGTCATCGCGGCTTTGCGAGACGCGGCGTGTGCCGCTGGGCAGAATAGCAGCCTCTTTGGCCTTGTCGGTCTGGAAGCCGCCTCGGCACGGTCGCCGGCCTTCGTGATTCTGACTTATCCGTCAGTGTCCAGACTCGCTGGCGAGCCTGGCGACGATCTCGGCCAGGACGTCGAGGCCGGTGGCCTCAGCCTGGCAGGCCTCGGTCAATGCCTGTGCAGCCGCAAGGGCACGGTCGTCCAGCCTGACGCCCGCGCTCTCACATTCCGTGAATGGGTATGCATCGGAGACACTCTTCAGATTGCGAGCGACGGCCTCATAGTGCGCGACGGCCTTGTCAAACAACGAATGAGTATCCTCTTGAAGCTGCTGTCGCGCCTCAAGAAGGAACTCGACTGCGAACTTGCGGGATTCCGCCCAGACAGCGGCGTTGTAGCCAAGTCCGAATCTGTCCGCCCTGCCTTCCTTCATCGTCTCAATCCAAACGGCATACCCATCCAACCCGCCGGCCCGGTCCGTCCACTTCCAGCGGTTGCGCCCCAAGTCCACCGCAAGCGACAAGGCGTCGCGCACCGTGTGGCGTGCATCCGCAGGCTCCGTGCGCTGGACATTGGCCACGAGAACCACGCCAATCTCAGATTCGCCCAAGTTGCGCCACGGAATCGGACCCGCCCCGTCGTCGCAGCCGGGACCAGAGATGTAGTAGCCGGTCTCGTCGTACCCGTAGATGACGTAGTACTCAGGACCATCGATCTCCCAACCGTAGCAGGGCAAGCCGTCGTCAATGCTCCGCCGGACGTGGTCCCAGGCCCGCTCTTGCGCATCGCGCAGGTTGCGTTTCTGGGGGCAGTACTGGTCCACGCTCTCCACACGATAACCCACATTGCGGCCGAGGCGCAGGAAGCCGCTCGTGTCCCAATCGGTAGGCCCGCTCGGACACAGGCCAGGCGAGATATTGAGGACGAACGCATGCCCCGTCGCCCCGAACAGCCACGCATCCGAAACCTCGCGTTTCAGATAATTGAGACAACCCTTGATGCACCCCACGTGCGAGGCCCATCGGGGCGACCATCGCAGCCCCTCCAGCAATTTGCCCTTGTTGGTTACCTTCAGTCGGAGTCGTCCCCTGAGTTGGTTGTGATGCTCCAGGTAGCTGCGCGCAGACAGACGGAAAATGTCGTACAGGCGTGGCTCATCGCCCTTGATGAACACGAAGGAAATCGGGCAGTGCGTCTGGCGAATCTGTCGGTACATGGAGACGTAAGCGCCGATCTCTTCGGGGTCCGGGAGAACAAAGAACTGTGTCTCCGGCTGGCCCTCGGCATTGAGCCACTGGACGACATGGTCACTGACGGTCTGCGTACAACCGTGGCTGGCGGCCAGCGCGCCCAACTGGTCGGTGACTCTCTCGATGGGGCCGGCCAGCAACTCGGCCCATTCGGCCTGCCCAGGCCCCGGGAGATCACGGCCGCAGGTGAACATCTCGTAAATGTCCTCACGCAGCGCAGGCCCCCGCTCCTCAACCACGTCTGATCCGCCAATCCGGTCGGCATGCTGCATGGCTCGTTGGGGCGTGATGATGAAGGCATCCCAGCTTCCCTCGCCGTCGGTCCACTGATGGACGAACAGAGCCGTCAGTGCGGGCTGTCTCTCCTTGGCGTGCACATACGCGTCTAACACGGCATCAAGATCTCGCGGATCGGGGACGATGCAGAAGACCAAGGCCAGCTTGCCCTCTCGCGTCTTCCAGTGGATATATCGACCATCCAGCTCCTGGGTGAGTCCGAACGCGTCAGCACCTGTCTGGAGGACCGCGGCCAACTCAGCAACTCCTCGAGGCAGGGCCTCACCGATCCGCTGCTTGCTCTCGCTCCAAAACGTTCCGAGATCTGGACAACTCATGTTCGAGTCCTACGGATTCTAACTGAATTGGTCTTGAACAGTCATCCCCTTCACATCCTTCTTGGGTGGCGCCGGGGGCCATTCATCAGGCACGCCAACCGGCGTAATGCAAACCCACTGCAGGTCTTCCGGTATGTTGAAGACTTTGCGCGCGATCTGCTCTGGAACGGAGTTTCGACAGAACACCGTGCCATACCCCAGAGCCCTCGCGGCAAGAAACAGGTATCCTGCGGCCAGAGCGCCCGAGAGCAGGTCGTTTTCGGGGTTCTGGGTCTTGCCGCCAGCAAGGATGACAACGTACACGGGAGCGGACAGGTAATCCGTGTAGTACTGCCTGGATTCCTCTCCGGCACCTGCGATGCACTGATCCCGCAGTTCATCGATCTTTGCCCTGTCCGTGACGACCACGAACTTCCAGTCCTGCCGGTTTCTCGGGGTCGGGGCAAGAGAAGAGGCTTCAAGGATTCTGTGGACATGCTCATCGGGCACGGGGGTCGGTTTGAACTTACGTACCGAGCGCCTCTTCCTGATCACTTCGAAGATGTCGGATTGAGGCTCCTGGCCTCGAGCTGTGAGGCCACTGCCGGTCAGCAGGACCCCCGAGCCGAGGATCACACCGTGCTTGACAAAGGATCTACGATCTGACTTGGCATGCATGATCTTCCCTTTCATCAGACTGTTCTTCCCAAAGGCAGCTCACAGAGACAGGAGTGACAATACATCGCGGATCGTTTCCACGGCCCGACGTTCATGCTCAAGGGTCTCACGAACCGCCCTGGCTCCCGCCAGGCGATGGTCTTTGTCGCGCCAGGCATGTCTTGGGGAGACATCCCCGAGTTGCTCGTTCCACGTCACCCACGCGCGATGCGCCGCGGCATACTCCTGAGCCGCTTCACGCATCAATCTCGCAGCGGCGCCGTCGAAGTGCTTCGATGACTCCTGCAGATACCTCCCGGTCAGTTGTCTGGCGGTCCACTGTGGGTTGCTGTCGTGGCACCCAAACCAGCCGCTGCAAAAACGACGCTCTCTCAAGGAAAGGTCCGCGATATCATTGGCGAAGGCATCGATGCCGGCCAGGCCCCATACAACCTCGGCAAACTCGGGATCGTCGCTGCGCGGATCACCGTAAGCCATCGCCACGAGCGTCTTCATCACCTCGATCGCCACTTCCTTGTCGTCGAGCTTGTCGACCTGGCCGGTGAAGCGCCCGATGGGGCCACCGAATTCTGTGAACCATTCCTGAAACTGCTTCCAGGACCACCACGTGCCTTCGTTGATGAAGACCGGGATCGCCATGGGGCGCACTCTGCGAGCGCTCTTCGTCTCCGCTTCCTGGTAGCCCACAAAGAGCACTTCCTCGATGTGTGGAGCGTGCACGGGCCGACCACTATCGATGGTCCCTTTTAGTGTCTGCCAGTACTCTTCGATATCGTCGAGGTGGAGCCACTCCCAACCGAAGCCGGTGGCTCTCGCGATGCGCTGATCGGTACCCGGAGGCGCTCTGAAATGTGCTTCAGAGTGGTCGTCGGGATGGTACGCAAAGGTCAGACCGTAGCCGGAGACAGGCATGAGCGTCTCGTAATCAGCGTCGTCCCACCCGGCCGCACGCATACACACAAGGCGAGTGTAGATGTAGCTGCGCCGCACATAGTCGTGGCGTTCGATCTCGCGAAGAACCTCCTGGAAAATGCGCTCCGCATCTTCGATCAGTACGGGAGCGAGGGGATCAGCCGTGGCATCCGTGACCGGCGTGTTGACTTGGCGGCGCGCAGCCGAGACGATACGCGGCGGGGCCTTGACGTGCATGGCGAAGACGGCCAGGAGCAACGCGAGCGTGGGCAGACCAGCCAGGACCTTCAGCCGCGCTCGACGGGGGGACGGTGCCCTGCTCATCATCTCGATCCGCTCTTTCACGAAACGCAAGCTCATGGCGCTGGCGAGATTCACGTCCCCAGCGTCCACGAGCTGGATGAGCACGAGGGTCATGTACTCCTGATGGTCCGTGTCAGCCCGCAGTGCGACTGCGTCGGCCAGGCACTCGTGAGTGACACGCAGAGCGCTGCAATAGAGCCAGGCGAACGGATTGAACCAGAACATCACCCTCACAACCTCGGCCAGCAAGATATCCAACGTATGACACTGGCGTATGTGCACGTTTTCGTGCCGCAGGACGCGCGCGAGGTCGCCTGGGCCAAGGCGCTCGCAATCGAGCAGAATGGTCCGGAAGAAGGAGCACGCCAGCGCCTTCCCCCTGACATCGACGACCCTCTGACCGTCGATCATTACAGTGGGGTGCTTCCGGACTTGGCCCAGCAGTGCAACGAGGCGCACCGCAAGACGCGCCGCCAGCAGACCCACCCCTACAAGATAGAGCGCAAATGCGATGTCCACCGGTTGGATCCGCCTGAGCTGGCCTGAGCCCGTGGCGTCGACACGCCCGGCGAACTTCGCAGCAAGCCCGATGTCCAGGCCCGTGTCCTCTGCGGCGCTCGAGCGGTTCTTGGCTGCCACGTAGCCCCGGATGCCGTCCCGGAGGCGATGGATGCGATCCAGGCCGTGGCGGCCCGCGCTCGGGACCGCTACGGAAATGCTCGCCAGCGGCACAAGAAGCGATGCCAATAGGGTGGCGAGAAGATAGACTCGTTTCAGACCGTGAAAGGTCTCCCTTCTCAGTTGCAGCCAGTAGACGGCGTAGAACAATCCCAGGCAGACACTCGCATCAAAAAGATGCCACAGAATGGCTTCTCTCATTTTCGGTCTCTCCGCTTCTTCGAGAGATCCTCGAGCATGTCGATCACTTCCTCGACCTCGCGGATGTCGAGGTCTTCCCGTTGAGAAAGACAGTGCACCAGGTTTCTGAACGAGTTGCCGAAGTAGTCCTGTACCAGCGATCCGAGAGAGGCTTTGGCGTACGCCTCCTTCGAGACCAAGGGAAGATACTGGTGAGACTTGCCGTACGCCTTGTGCCCGACAAATCCTTTGCTCTCCAGGATGCGTGTAATGGTGGAGACTGTGCTATACTTGGGTCTGGGCTCAGGGAACCGTTCGAGAATGTCTCTGACGAACCCCTTCTCGATCCGCCACAGCACCTGCATGACGCTCTCTTCTGCTTTCGTTAGGCGTTGCATACTCGGGAGAATACAACTAAGACATCCGTCTTGTCAACTAACTACTTAGGCAGAATCGAAAATTTCTGTTGTCTGGGCCGTTATGAGGCTCAACGTCGCGGTCGCCCGGTGGCACGAAATCCGCCGGTCAATTAGACTAAACGGAATAGACGGCTCGTTTCCACAAGTGAATGACCGGTTGTTGGGGTCTGATGGCTCTTGCGGATGATTGAGGATCGAGTACTCGTGTGGCGGTTCAATCGCGGGGATCCGGCGGCGCTGTGCCGGATCTATGAGACGTACCGCGCGCCGCTGCTCAAGGTGGCTGCGACCCTGCTGAACGACCGCAACGGCGCCGAGGACGTGCTGCACGACGTATTCGTGGATTTCGCGCAGACGACCGGCCGTTTTCAGCTCCAGGGCAGTCTCAAGGGCTACCTGTCGATCTGCGTCGCCAACCGGGCCCGGGACCGGAATCGCATGATGCAGCGGCGCGTCGCCGTGAGCCTGAACGATATGGACGTCCATCCAGCCGGCGGCGATGAGCCCGAGCGTTCGGTGATGACCCGCGAGTTGACGAGCAGGCTGGATACGGCGATGGGCCTGCTGCCCCCGGAGCAGAAGGAGATCGTCGTCCTGCACTTGCAGGGCAAGCTGCCCTTCCGGGAGATCGCCAGGCTCCGGGAGATCTCGATCAACACGGCCATGAGCCGCTACCGGTACGCCCTCGACAAGATTCGTTCATCGCTGAATGATGAGTCTGAGCCATGAGTGAAATCAGAGACACAGAACGATTGCTGCAAACATACCTGGAGCACGTGCCCGCCCCGGGAGGCGCCGAGGCGGACCCAAGAGTGCTCGCAGATGCCCTGGCAGCCATGCACCAAGCCAAACAACACGCGGCTCCTTCCAGCCGTATCACGTGGAGAACGATCATGATAAATAGAGCGACGAGATTGGTGGCAACCGTGATCCTGGTCGCCATCTTATTTGTGACCTTCTTTGGAAAGCTGACAAACCCGACCTGGGCGTTCGACCAAGTGATCGAGGCTATGCAGAAATACAAGGCCTGCAACCTCACTGTCATAGAATCGAGCGGCCTGATGTTCGACTGTTGGGCGAGGGCCGAGCCCTCTGGTGAACTCTCCGATGAGGTGATCCTCAAAGGCACCAACGGCGCGGTCGTCTGGGTGAAAGACGGCAAGACGTACTACTACGATCCGCATCGAGGGACCGTCGAGGTAAACGACGCCAAAACGGCGGGATTCAGTCCCTGGCTTGGACCCGAGTTGTTCAAACTGGTTTCCAAAGCGGACGACGCACAGACTGTGTTCGGGAAGGACCCGACGACCGGCAGAGGCCGAGTCGTCATGACCGGCAGCCTCACGACCACGTTCGGCCCCATGTCCTGGTCGATTGAATTCGACCGGGAGACCAGGCTGCCGATCTCGTTCACGCAGTGGGACAACACGACCCGGAGCGGCGCCCCTAAGCTCTCGATACCGAAGATCACGTACTTCGAAGATGTGCCGGACGCCTTCTTTGCGGTGGACATTCCGCCAAACGTCACGTACACGCCCAAGCCCGTCGTCCTGCCGGAGGCGAACGTCGCGCTGCTCGGTAGCCCGCGTGATGGCATCCGGACGGAGGGATTGACGCAGGACGAGGCGGCTCATCAGATTCTGGAGCAGATCTACAAGGCATCCATGGATGGAGATCTTCAGATGATGCGGAAGCTGTGCCCGCTGACCGCCAGATGGAGCGACGAGCTGCTCAAGGCCGTCATCATGCCCGATGAGGAGGGCAAGAGGCTCGCGGAGGTAGTGAAGATCGGGACGATCTGCCGGGAAGGCTCATCGCGTCTCGGACCGTTCGTTGTCGTGCCGACACGATTGAAGACGAGGGATGGTCGAGTCTGGGACGAAAAGCAGATCGTGCAATTCCGCCGGATCGACGGCCAGGAGTCGTGCGTGGTCTATGGCCCGTACGGGATGGTCTCGGAAGTGAAGCAGTAGCATCTCGCGACCGGGCAAGGCTGACCGGATCATAGAGGTCCTGAAGATCGGACAAATCACCAAGACCGGTCACACAGCGGTCGTCCTCGTACGAAAGGCCGTCGGCTCTTGACCCCCGAGCAGACGGCCCGTCGCGTCCACTCGTGGAAATCGGTCACCACAACCGAACGGGGCAAAGTCAGCAAGC
>JAFGJR010000329.1 GCA_016928975.1 Sedimentisphaerales bacterium
AGGTTGACCTTGGCGCCATCCACCAGGTGCAGCTCTTCGATCGTCCAGGACTCGAGGCCAAACTCGGGTACGATTTCCGTCTGGCACAGGAAGGGGCTGCCCGCGTGACATTGGCCTGGCTCGATCAATCCCGGTCGTCCCCGCAGTTCCAGAAGTCCCCCGCGTGTCCGGCCGATGCCTTCGGCAACGGTGACATGGATACGGTTGTCATTTGCTATCAGACCATCAAATACGGCCGGGTCCAAATCCATGTAGCGGTCTCCGTCAGCGTGAATCTCGTTGTGAGAGATCCGGGCCGTCTCCTCGATGAAGAACTGTCCATAGGGGACCCCGGCCTCCGCTGTGATCACGCTATTGGAGACGATGGCGTTGCCTTCGAAGCTCGCTTGTGTGACATCGACCTGGGCACCGTGAACCTCCGCGTTGCCTCTGACGCGAAGCAATCCGTCGCACTGGATGTGCTTGACCTCAGCCCGGGCCTGTCCCTCGATCACGAGTTCCGTCTTGGGCACGACCTTCAACACTCCGGTCCCGGTCAGGTTGCACTGGACCTGAGAGACGTCACCTCCCGCTTTCGAGACGAGGGCTTGGCTCACGATGGGCCAGCCCAGGACTTCTTGCGACAGGACCGCCTCCTGGCCGATGGACACGGCGCCGGTGCCGGTCAGCAGGGTCCTGTGCAGACGCCACTGGCCGGTAATGCGCACCTGGCCGGCAATGGTCACATCGGCATTGGCGAGCCGGGTCTCATCGGCGAACAGGCCGTCCTCGATAGTTGCCTCTCCGGTCAGGCCGACCCCGGCCGGGACTATCACCGTGCCGCCGAAACCAGCGTACTCGCGGAACGTACAGCGGATCAAGACCGGATGTACCAGCGCACTCTGTCCGATGGTCGCCCACCGCTCGCTCCAGAAGGCGCTACCGTCGCAGGCGTCATTCTCCTCGAAGAGACAGTCGATGAATACCGGGCGGGCCCCATTCTTGAGATAAACGCCGCCCCCCCAAGTGGCCAGGTTGAAGGTAAAGACACAGTTGCGGAATTGTGGACTGCCGCGTTCACAATATACGGCGCCTCCATAGTTGCCCGACAGGTTTCTCTCAAAGCGGCAGTCTACGAAGGTCGGACTGCCGCCGACAATGTAAGCTCCGCCCCCGGAGCCGTAGTAGCCGGCATGTCCCGCTGCGATCGTCACGCCGTCCAGCACGGCGGTGGCGTCCGACCCGATATCGGTGATGACGTGAAAGCTGTTGTGCGAGGGATCGCCGAGATCGAACACATCCACGTAATCCCATTCTCGTGTGAAGTTGGGGTCGTCCCCCTCCAGATCACCACTTAGAATGGTCTGGAAGCGCCGGATGTCTCTGGCATCCGGATCGGCCGCAGCGATGCCGGCGTAGCCGCCCTTGATGGCGACCCCGTTGATCAATTCAAAGCTCACCTCATTTTGCCCCGCCCCGGCAGGCCGGTATGTGCCTTGGGCCACCCGGATTTCGTTGACGTCCGGAAGAGCCCGCGCGGTTTGCAGGGCCTGTTGCAGATCGGTAAACGCGTCGGTCCAACTGGTCCCCGTACCGGCGCCCTGGGCGCGCGCGTCGACATACAGAACGGAAAGCACATCATCATCCTGCTCTGTTGCAACCACGTACGTGGCGCCCACGCCTGGCGCATGGATCGAGATCAGGACCTCACCATCCAGCACGTCCTCGTCTTGAGCGGCGGCCAGGACAACTACCTGGGGCGTGGCGTAGTTTCCGGAGTCGAAGCACAGGGTCGTCTCCGAGCCCGTGGTGATGTCGGGGTCGCCCGATGCTACCGTCACCGTGACCTGCACGGGCCTGCCTGGATCCTCCAGGAGAGCCACGCCAAACGTTCCGGTCTCTCCCTCCACAACGACCACCGGCCCTATGTCCAGGAACACCCTGGGATCGGTACTCTCGAAGGCGCCCATGTCCACGCACGCCCCCACGATCCGGTCTCCACCTGCCAGGTCCTGGGCCAACATCTGCGGCAGCGCCCCGCTATCCCCGGCATCCACACAGGGAGAGCCCGGCAGCAGGCGCAGGTCGTCATCCTCCGTCCCCGGAAGATCATCCGCTCCGGCCGCATCGGCGAAGATGGGGTTGAGTCCGCGATTGCCTCCTTCGTCATCGGAGTCGCTCCAACCCTGGACACAGCAGTATCGGACGGTGAAGCGATCGCCCTCAAGTTGCGAGGCCAAGGTCTGGCCTCGCATGTCGGCATTTCGCCAGAGAATGCAGTTGACCAGCTCAACCTTCGCGTTGCGGTCACTGCCGAGGCCGCCTGAGTACGCGGCGGTGTTACCCACGACCGTGCAGTTGACCAGTTCGGGCGCCGTGCTCATGATCCCTCGTCGTGCGTACAGGGCGCCGCCGTGCTGTTCAGCGCGATTGCCGCTGAAGAGACAGTTGTAGAGGGTATGGGTAGTATCCGTGCCCATCATCCCACCGCCGTCGCGTCCAGCGGTGTTGCCGAGGAAGGCGCAGTTCGTCAAGGTCGGGTAGGTGCGCTCCCAATCGTTGTCACAGCAGATCCCTCCGCCGTCCTGACCAGCCTGGTTCTGCACAAACACACACTGCACCAGGGTGGGATGCACTTCATAATCCGTTTCCGACCAGTTGCAGATCGCGCCGCCGTCCAAGCCTGCATAGTTGCCTGCGAATCTGCAATTTGTCAGCGTGGGATGGTAGTCACCATCCCGATAGGCCCGGCAGAACAGGCCCCCTCCCTGTGTCCGGGCCGCGTTTTCCACGAACAGGCAGTTCACCAGGGCAGGATAGCAGTCATCGAGGTTGGACCGGTTCTTCGTGATCCCACCCATGCCGGCGCCGTATATCGCCGTGTTGTGTGCGAAGATGCAGTTCGCAATGACCGTATTGCCATTGAGGTCGTACAGCCCTCCGCCCTCTTCGCCTCCATCGGCATTGCCCCCGCAAATCACGAATCCGTCCAGCACGGTCGACGAATCCGTTCCCACGCCGAGGACCACATGCGTGCTGTTGTCCTGACGTGAGGGATCACCGAGCAGGGCTTGGGCGTTGAGAAAGGCAGCGTCGTTCCCCGCCAGATCACCCGTGAGCACCGTGCGGAAGCGGTGAATATCCCTGTCATTCGGGTCTTCCCCACCCGACCCCGCGTACCCGCCCCGGATACGGACCGAGCATGTGAGATGGAAGGCGGCGCCACGATCAAGCGCTTCACATCCCAGGCCTTCATCAGGATAGTAGGCACCCTGAGCCACCCGAATCTCATCGCCTGCTCGTGCGGCGGCGAGGGCGTCCTGCAAATACAGGTAGGCGTCGGTCCAGGAGGTGCCGTCATTCCGCCCGGGCGCAGACTTGTCCACGTAGACCACCTTGCCCGAGGGCACCGCGTTGCTGTCCGGCATCTCATAGGGCTCGGAGATTGGCAGCCGGTAGGAGCTCCAGATGTCTCGCAGGTCAGGCGCGCGGGCCAAGTCCGGGTATCCCCTCGAAGACCTCTCGTATTCGGGCAGATTCAGGCGTCCGTCGCCGTCGAAATCCTCGTGAGGCTTCAGGTCCGTGGGTGAGCCCGTAGCATACCGCTCCCACCAGTCGGGAAGACCGTCCGCATCCGTGTCGACAAACTCGTCCGCTCCCATGTCGTAGGCTCCCCCTGCCGGGTTCGGACGTACGTCTCCATCGCGATCGGTGGCAGGGCCGCTGAGACAGGCATCGATACAGGGTGACTGGCGAGTCAGGTGACCGTCGGGGGTGAGTCGGGGGTTCTCTCCGGTATTGCCCGAATCGCTGGGCTCTCCAGGCCATCCTTGGATACAGCAGTGCTCAATGAGCGGCAGCCCACCGCTGATCTGTGCGGATGCAGGATCGGCGCTGCTACTCTGGTTGGCCCAGAGGATGCCGTTGGTCACGGTAAGATCACAGGGACCCTGTTCTGCGTCGCTGTATAGGGCGCCCCCGGCATTGGCGGCCTGATTGCCCAGGAACGTGCAGTTTGTCAAGGTAAGATGGCAGGCGGAGCTCTCGCTATTCGTGCCGCACAGGGCGCCGCCGTTTTCCCGTGCCGTGTTGCCCACGAAGGCGCAGCTCGTCACAACCGGGCGGCACTCCGCGCGGTAGGACGCGGCTTCCACATACACGGCGCCGCCGTTGTAGTGCGCGTAGTTTCTCACCATGACACAGTTGGCCAAGAGCGGTTCGCATGTGCGATCACTCAGAACACAGTGCCACACCGCACCACCGAACATGGCCATGTTGTGACGGAAGAGACAGTTGGTGATGGTGGGACTGGCATCGCAGATGGTCAGCCCGCCGTAATACCCGCCGCTGATGGCGAATCCGTCGAGCACCGCCGACCTGTCCACATCCACACAGGTGACAACATTGTTGGCGTTCTCCCACCGGCACTTCTGATCGGTCATCATCTCGGGGCTGCCGAGGTCCGCGTCCTCGTCGTCGCCCGCCAGATCACCGCTCAAGACGGTGGCATAGGTTCGGACATCTCGTTGGTTGGGATCCGAGGCGCCCAGCCCGGCGTAGCCCCCCCGGACAGCGACTCCGTATATCAGGGTGAACACAGCCTCAGTGTCGCCGGACGCGAGCCCTTGTCCTTGATCGGGCCTGTAGGTCCCCTGAGCCACCCGGATTTCATGTCCGACCTTTGCACAGCCCAGAGCGTCCTGCAGGTGTTTGTACGCGCGGCTCCAACTGGAGCCGTCGCCGTCTTCCGGTCCGTCGTCGTCAACGTACAGAACTCCACTGTCACCTTCCTCGAGGGTCTCCAGCACTCTGAGGATTTCAATCCCGTTGCACGTAGCCAGGTCTTTGACCGACGTAAACCGGAACCCGATTGTGCCCGAGGGGGTGGCCTCGACCTCAAACGCTTCTGCCACGGCTTTGTATTTGCCCCCGGCGCGGGACACGATGTCGTAGTCGTCCAACACCAAGTCGTCGTTGACGTACACATCGAACAATCGTTGCCCGGAGCTGTCCCAATCCAACTCGGCAAAATGCAGGCGCACGACGTAGAGCCCGCCAGGCGTCAATCCGTCGATCGTACCGCCCCCGTCCCCAAACCGCTCGCTCTGATAGACGATCTGCGGGGCGGGATAGGCAACGCCTTCCGTGTCGATTGTGGCATTCGTGGCAGACGTCCCAGGCCCTGAGTCGCCCTGGAAGAGTCCCACTGCGTTACCTCCCCAGTTGACGGCGGCCACGATCGGGCCGAGCCCTCCAGGGGTGCCAGGATCGGCGGCTGTATCGCGCAACTCCAGGGCGCTGCACCGGGCATAGTCTTTGACCGAGACCATCTCAATCACCAGGGAACCGGATGGATCTGCCGCCACGCTCAGCGATTCCGCCACAGCCTTATACTTCGCTCCCGCGGCAGCGAAGATGTCGTAGTTGCGGAGTCTGATCGCGCCGTTAACATGTACATCCAACTGACGCTTGCCCGGACTCTCATGTTCGGTCTCCACGAAGTGCAGGCGTATCACATACGTGCCGTTCGGTTCTAGCCCGCCGATGTCGCACCGGGTGTAGCCCCAGCGCTCGCTCTGGTAGACTTCTTGCGGCGGCGGATCAGGCACCCCGGTCGTATCGATCGTCGCGTCGGTGGCGCGGAGACGACGGCCCTCGGGACTGTTGCCCCCAAAGTACTTTGTGGCGGGACCGCCGGAGTTGATGGCCCAGGTCGCGACAGTCCGGATCAGATCAATGCCGCTGGGCGGACATGCAGACGACGTCCGGGCGCGGTCATTGTCGATAGGGACCGTGCCGGCGCTGCACACCGAGGATAAACACGCACAGAGAAGAAACCCCAGCAGACAATCAGGTATATCGTTTCGCAGTTTCATGCTCGTATCTCCATGCCGGCTCGCGTCTCCCCTCAGGATAGACGGGGGCGCCATGTGACGCAACTCAGACACGACGCCGTGAGCTTCTTCTCAATCTCCACTACTCAACTCGGCGAGTACCTGGCTTTGCGCTTCAAGCGTGAGTTTGTCCAGCTCCTGGAACGGTTGTATTCGATACGTGAAGTCGGGATCGATATAAACGCCTTTGCATATGCGCACGAACTCGACGTGGCCGTCAAGAAAGGCCAGGTTGTAGTGCGCTTCCCGGTCGTGCCAGCTCCGGCCCCCTTCGTCGGGCTTGACGGTCAGGTCCCATTGAGCCACCCAGTTGCGGTCGCCCACCAAGAGCAACTGTTCCGGATTCGACAGCGAGGCAGCGCTCAGATTTTTCAGCCGTTCGTTGATCTGGCGATGGAGATTCACTACCGGCTCGGGAAGGGTGCGCCAGGTGGGAATCGCATCAGGACCGACCAACAGGAGATTGGTCTGATAGCTGTTGCCGAAATAGCGGTACGCCAGCGATCCGTAGTCGCGATCGCCCTGGTCCGCGGGGCAGCGAAAGACCTTGGCCTCTGTCTGTGTGGCCCCCTTGGTCGGCAGGCCAAGATGGTGGTTGAGTGGGCGGCTGATGGCGCCGCTGCCTGTCCCCGTCCATCCCCCGAAGTCGTAGTCCGCGTTCAGCCCCTGATACAACCGGTGATCGTTGTCAACGAGGTACGCGTTCCACGCGAGGGCGATCTGCCTGAGATTGGTTTGGCAGGCGGCACGGTGGGCCGACCTCCGAGCTACATGGAGGGCCGGCAGCATGACCGCCAACAACAAGGAAATGGCGGCAATGACTATCAGAAGCTCAATCAGCGTGAAGGCCGAACCGATTGAGCGAGAGCCGGTCATCCTGGAGCACACGCGCTTCATGGACCATGTCCTCCGCCCGGCACGGAAGCATCTATGTCGTCACCTTGCCCGGCTATCTCATATAATCGGTTCCTGACCCATGCCACGAACCACGGGTCCTCTCCCGCCGACTCTGCGTTGGAGAGACAGGTTCGATATGCCTCGGCGGCTTCGGAATTCCTGCCGTCCTTCAGGCAATGCTCCGCGATCACGAACTCCGCAAAGTGAAGTCCGCTCGGTCGCAGCTTTTGCCTGAATGTTTCGACCTTCTCGTTCAACGGCCTTTCATCCTGCAGAAAACGCACGGCTTGTGCCTCTCGGGTCCCATCGGGGAACGACTGGGCCAGCAGCGAGGCTCGCTGGAGCCGGTTGCTGCGCCAATCGTTCAGGAATTCGATGAGTACCTTCAGCTCGGCACCACGCACGAAGCTCTCAATCTGGCTGTCGCGCAGCTCTCTTTCTTCGATGAGTTCCCTGTTCTTGCGACCCAGCTCCATGGTTAGCTGCGCAGAGACCGCCAGGAAACCCATGACAATCACAAGCAATAGACCCACGACCGCGCTGGCATAGCGATGCTTGGCGATGATCTTGCGCAGCACATAGAGCGAGCTGTCAGATCGTGCCAGGATCGGCATTCCCGCCAATCGACGGTCAATGTCGCCTTTCATCTCCGCCACGGACTGGTAGCGACGGTCGGGCTCCTTGGCCAGCGCCTTCAGGACCATCGACTCGATATCCCGGTCCAGATGCCGGATGAGCTTGGACGGCCGCACCGGGTCATTGTGCCGGATGTTCTGCAGCGTCTGAAGGACAGACGTGCTCACGTCGTAGGGGAAACTGCCTGTGACCAGGCGATAGAACACAACTCCGAGCGAGTAGACATCCGTCCGCGCATCCAGCTCCTCATGGAGCCCCGCCGCCTGCTCGGGCGACATGTACGCCGGCGTGCCTGTGACCTCTCCTTCGACGGACATTGTTCTGGCCGGATCCTCCTTGGCAACAGCCATTGCCAGGCCGAAGTCCACGATGTGCGGCTGGCCGTCTTTCGTCACGAGGATGTTGGAAGGCTTCAGATCCCGGTGGATGACCCCGTTGCGGTGGGCGTGCTGGACGCCGTCGCAGATGGCTTGCATCAACGGCAGAACCTGCCAGGGGGAAAGTCCATTCTGCCGGCCGTAGACATCCAGCCAAACGCCGTCGATCAACTCCATGGCATAGTAGTAGAGGCCCTGGTGGATGCCGCTGTCGTAGATCCGGGCGATATTGGGATGGTTCAGACGAGCCGCCAACTCCACTTCTCGCTCGAAACGTCTCAGAGCCGTCCGGGATCTCAGCAGATCGACTCGTGGCACCTTCAGCGCCACCTCACGACGCGTGCCGACCTGGCGAGCTCGCCAAACTCGTCCCTGTCCGGCCGCCGCGAGTTCATTCAGGATCTCGTATCCCTTGATTTGCGGGGGAGGGACCGGGACGCTCGTCGTCTGCTCCGGCGTCAGAGCGCTGGCCGTAGGCAGGTCACTCGGATGGGCTCCGTGCTCGCTCGTCATCAGCGCCTCGTTTGTCGTGACAAATCCTCTGGGCTCGCGAAAACAATCCCGCCAGCTCAGGTCCTACCCACTCCTTTGCGGCGAAGGCAGCGAAGGACCGATCCAGCGCCTCATAGGAATACCCTGTGATCCTCCTGTCGTGGTGCACCAATGCGCTGGCCACTGCCGCATAGTAGGTGGTGGTGGCCAGCCCCGCCTCCACCTTCGACTCCAGGCCGAAAGACAGTCTCTTGCTGCAATCCTTGATCGCGTAAAGCAGGCCAATGTCTGACCGGGGATTCAAGAGCACGTCAATGAGGGAGCTGCCGGCAAGGGACCGAACGTCACACCCGAGCCGCCCCATCATCATGGTCAGGGCATCGAACAGGAGTGAGTCGCTCGGCAAGGCATAGGTCAACCGACTGTGCAGAAGTTGGATCATGCTCTTGTCCTGGGCAGCGTCGGAATCGTCAAGGCCCACAGAAAACAACCCGGCCAATTGATCAGGTCTCAGTCCATGAGTGGAACTGTCTTCCATTGGCACCTCCAGCCTACGAGATATCAGCGCGAGGCGTCACGGCAGATCGCACCGCGGCGCCGCCGACAGTACGTACGCGGATTATTTGCGACATTGCCGGCGCTCGGCAAGGAATCGCTGCAAGTCACGCATTTCCTCGTCGACATCTGCATCGCAGGCCACCGACTCGCGCAGATGCCTCTTCAATGCCGACTGAAAGCGTCTCTTGACCGCAAAGATCATATTCGAGGCTTTCGTTGCCTCGTCGACGTCGTGGGCGGCACACAATTCGGCTAACGACGGAGAAGCCCGATCCTCCAGGATCGGCCGTACTACCCGCTCGTGGAACAGAGCCCAGTGGACCGCCATGTCGTCACGCAGGCACTCGGCCTTCACCTCCCTCAGCATCCTGCCGAGCAACTCGCAGACCCACACGCAGTTGAATGCCTCGTCGCTGGTCAGACGGCTGTCCATCACGGGAAGCTCACCAAAGCTGCTTTCGTCCAGGGAGACGAGGTTCTCCTTCGGGATTCGTTTACGGGCCGTTTCTCTGCGATGCACACTGACCAAATAGCGGTCAAGAGCCCGCAGAAGAAGGGTCCGGAAACGGCCTTTCGTCTTGTCGGCCCGTTGAATCAGCTCCCTGCCCAGCACCACCTCCTGGAAGAAATCCTGCGTAAGGTCCTTGGCCTCTTCGTTGGGATATCCGCGATGCCGCAGGTAGCTGTAGACGGGTTTCCAATAGGTCTTGAGCAACTCGCCGATCAACATCTGAGCGTGGGGAGACTGACCTGAATGAACCTGTTCAATGGCGGTCCAGTGCGTGGTCTGGAAGCTTCGCTGGCCTCCTCCGATACTTGTGTATTCCATTCCGTGCGTCAATGGTCATCTCCGGCACGGCACCGCGAGCCTGCTATCAGCGGTTGGCTGCTCTACGCTTCTAAGAGCAGTTCGCCGTGGGTTCTGTTGGCGAGTTCTACCCCTGTATTCTACCAGGAAATGGCCCCCTCTGCAATATGGCAGATTTCCAGCGTATGAAAGGCTGAGTGAAGATCGCACAGGTGGCTGCACCGATTTGAGAAAGGAAAGACGGATGAGACGGGGATTATGCCGAACTCTATGCATCGTGGCGTCGCTCATGTTCTGGAGCCCAAGCAGCCTCTCAGCCAAGACAATCACGGTGGGAACCGGCTCCGCAGGCTATTTCGCGGACGTCCAGGGCGGGATCGACGCGGCTGCCGATGGTGATACGGTCGTCGTCGCAGACGGCACATACTCCGGCCCCGGCAATCGCGAGATCGACTTTCGGGGCAAAGCTATCGCGGTCCGCAGCGCCAACGGCCCTGAGCATTGCCGGATAGACTGTGAGAGGAAATCGTCCGCGTTTCTCTTCCACAGCGGCGAAGAAGTCACCTCCGTCCTTGATGGTTTCACAATTACCGGCGGGTACGCCGGACGGGGAGCAGGTGTTTGCTGTACGGACAACAGCAGCCCGACGATCGTCCGCTGCGTCTTTCGCGACAATGAGGCTGACCGTGGCGGCGGTGGCGTCTACGCCTCCGGGAGCAATCCTGTTCTTGCTCAGTGCACCTTCATCAGCAACAGGGCAACGCTCCACAGAGTCTGCAGCGATGAGGGTTGTAGGACAACCGCCGCTTGTGGCGGCGCCGTGCTCAGCGAGAGCAGCAAACCGACGATCACGGACTGCAACTTCTGCGAGAATCTCGCGCTGGGCTATGGCGGGGCCGTGTGCAATGTGCACTCGACTGCTTCTCTCGCCAATTGCATCTTTCTGTCCAACGATGCAAACCAGAGCGGCGGCGGCATCTGCACTATGGACGACAGCACCCTTTCGCTGCTGGATTGCACCTTGATCGGCAACCGTGCGGACAACGACGGTGGAGGTCTTGCCATCATCGAGAGCAAGATCACTGCAAGCCGCTGCGCCTTCACCGCCAATCTCGCCCGCAGGGACGATGGTGGGGCCGTGGCGAACATGCAGGGCAAGCTCGCAATGGACAACTGCCTCTTTCAGGACAACCAGGCGGATGAGGATGGCGGAGCCCTGGCGGACTTCGACAGCAACTCCGTAGCCGATGATTGTGTCTTCTCGGGCAATTCGGCGAATGAAGATGGCGGGGCCATCTATGCCTGGGAGACGGTGATCCGGCTGAGCGGCTGCTCTTTCATCGACAATACGGCCGGCGACGATGGCGGGGCCATACACAACCACGCGACCAAGACCGTATCGTTGACCGCCTGCCGATTCACGGGCAACCATGCCCGTGACAACGGCGGGGCCATCTTCAACCGCTACGGCGTGGACCCTCAGCTATCCCACTGCGTCTTCTCCGACAACATGGCTCGATCCACGGGGGGGGCCCTGTACAATCGAGGATCCTGCAAGCCGGTGCTGACGAATTGCCTGCTCGTCGGCAATGCCGCCAACGACGCCGGCGGGGCCCTGTGCAACCGCGACAACAGCGATCCGGTCCTCATCAACTGTACGATCAGTGACAACACCGCCACCTTCGAATGCGGAGGCGTCCTGAGCTGGGACGATTGCCGCCCTGCCCTGACCAACTGCATTCTCTGGGGCAACACGAATGAAGGTGGCAGCCTCCAGCAGGCCCACATTTCCGGCGGCGAGCCCATCATCAAGTCTTGCTGCATCCAGGCAAGCGATTGCAGTCTGGCCGGCACGGGCAGCATCATCGACGATCCCCTGTTCGTCGCGGGACCGCTCGGCGGCTACTATCTCAGTCACGTTAAGGCAGGCCAGGCAATCACGAGTCCATGCTGCGATGCGGGAGTCGCTCCGCCGACGGGGATGAATCCCCTCGGATTCACGACGCGGACGGACCATGCGGAGGACTCCGGCCCTGTTGACATGGGTTACCACTATCCGGTCGTCATCCCGACGGAATCTGACGCGCCTGGTCTGCTCTGACTCATGGCTACCGTGAAGATGCGTCATTCCGAGCACCGGCGTGGCGGCTAGATCCTACTCCGAGATATCCCTCATTCGCGCTCGCCGACCCTTTGCCTGCTCGTCGTCCATCTTCTTTCCAAGTCCGCCGTGCACGCCCTTTTGCAGGAACTCGAAGCGAGTCTCGACAAGGTCCACACCGGTGAGAATCACCACGGTCAGGATGGCCAGCTTGACCCCCAGCCAACAATGGCCGATGCCGATCACCACGCCGATCGCCGCCAGGACCCACACGGATGCCGCCGAGGTCACTCCCACGATGGCCCCATGCCGAGCCAGGATCACGCCGGCGCCCAGGAAGCCAATGCCTGTGACTACCTGGCCGATGACCCGCGATGGGTCGGTCACGCTATTGGCGACGGTATTCGTGATCGCGACGAACACATAGGTCCCGATGCAGATCAGGGCGCTCGTCCGCATCCCCACGGGTTTGCCTCGCAACTGCCTCTCCAACCCAACGATGAGCCCCGATAGAAAGCAGCAGAACAACCCCTCCCACGTCAGCGGATTCACGTCGATCAGATCCACCATACCGTCGACCAAGTCAACCACCCAGTTTGCTTCTCAGTGTGTCGAAGAACCTCCGCGCATGCTCTGACGCGCTCTGAACCTTGCTCGGATCGAGTGTGGCCAGCAACTTGAATGAGTGCTTTCCCTTCTCGTAAGCACCTTTCGTGTGCGTATCCCGTGTAGCTCTCTCCATACCTTGCGACAAATCCTCTTTTGAAATCTCCTCCACCTCTCGGTTCTGTGGCAAAGCTTTCGAACGGAATCCTTGGCCGAAGAACTTGGTTAGAGCGTCGCGATCCGCGAGAAACCATGCCTCCATGCATTGAACCATCAGGTGCGCCTGACCATCTACGGCTTGGGCTGGCCTGTCCCACCCATCACGAGTTTTGAGGTGGTCCCATGGCGCCGAGGATACCGGAGCTTCACTGTCCACCAACAACAGAGGGAATTCACCCTGCGCGGCATTCTCAACCGCCGTACAGAAGTCCTCGTACGCATCTCTTCGCCTGCCACAGGCCACAATGCCAGGCATGCGACCCTTGAACCCTGCGTTCTCAATCAACTTGCGGAACCCCCTGCGGCATTCCGTCCTGAGTGCGTCGCCCTCCCCGCCCCCTTCGACGTACACTTTGACTGTCACCATCGATTCCCTCCGATCTCGCCCATACGCCACAGTCTACCCAGTGTGTACTTCCTCAACCACACCAACAGCGGCTCTCTCTCAAGCCGACGCAAGACGGTCGCACCCTCTTCCTTCTCGCAAACGATTACGAACTCGGGATGGTCATTCAGGGCATCTACAAGAGCCTCAGAATGGGTCGTGACCACCAGTTGGGTCCGCTCCGACGCTTCGATGAGCAGCTTGGCTAGCTCAGGCATGACGTCGGGGTGGAGCCCCAACTCAGGTTCTTCGATGCAGATCAACGGCGGCGGCGCGGGATGACAGAGGATCGCCAGCAGGCACAGATATCTCAGCGTTCCATCGGAGAGGCGTGTTGCTGGGATGGTGTAGTCTCCCTCCTCCAAGAACAACTGCACGCGACCCGCTTCCACCTGGACGTTGAAATCCTCAACGCCATCGTAGAGTGCTGAGAGTGCGTCAGCAAGTCGCTTTCTTGTCTTCGGCCTTATCTTGCTCAGCACAAGGGCAAGGTTGTCGCCGGTCAGGCTCAAGAAATCATTTCTCAGGTCAGCCTTCTGTTCTTGCCGAGGAGCGGTATAACGACCGAAAGACCATTCCCGAAAGATCGCGATTCGACTATAACTGGATTCCAGGAAAGCCAACTCAGGATAGCGCTCGGGGTCCTTCACCTGGGAAAGAACCGACTGCTCCGGACTGATATTCTCACGCTTGAGATTCCTCGGGCGGGGCTTTCGGCCATCCGCTGCGCGTTCGCTGTCTGCTCGCTGCTCGTTAAGCACAGGATGGCCTCGCGAGAAACGATAATAGAAATACGCATCGGATTGGCCGGGGAAGGGCCGTTCGTTTTCGATCCGCTCGTCCACCAATTCAAACCGTTGCCCGTGTTCAGTGAAGCTCAGGATGTGACGGAGAGACATCTTCCCGTCAGGATAATCGACGACTGCTTCAAGCAAGGCGGTCGGCCTTGACGCTCCCTTCCACAACCATTCGCGGACCCCTCCTATTTCCTTCACCGGCGCAGAAAGATCCTTGGGGGCCGCCTGGAGAAGGCCGATCGCCTCCAGGAAGTTCGACTTCCCCGACCCATTGGGACCAATAAGAACATTCAACCTGTCGAGAGTCAGTTCGGTCGCCTTCGTTCCAAACGACAGGAGGTTCTGAATTCGCAACCTTTTTATCAACATAGCGGATTCCCCAAACGGAGTCATTCTATACAGCGGAGTGCGCCTACGCAAGAGAGCAGCGCGGGGAATTGAAGTGGTGGTTGGAGTGAGTTCCTCGCAGACAGGCGTGCCCCGTTCGAGTCGGCAAAGGTCAGCCTATTTCTCTTTCAGCCAGCGGAGGATTTCGCGGAGGGCGGGACGCTTGCCGTACAGGAGAATGCCGGTGCGAAAGACTCTGGCGGCCGCCCAGACTGTCGCCAGGGCGCCGGCCGACAGGGCCAGGATCGAGAGAATGACCTCGCCGATCCAGATGTCCGAGCCGCTGGACAGACGCAGGACCATCACCATCGGCGTCGTCGGAGGCACGTACGACAGCACCCGGGCCAGCTCGCCATTGGGGTCCTGTACCAGCTTCATCCCTGCTATCACCGGGACGACGAACACGAGCATCACCGGCATGAGCAGGCTCTGCGTCTCCTTGATCGTATTGCAGACCGAGCCGACGCCCGCCAGGATCGCGCTGAACAGGATGAATCCGAGGATGTAGTAGATCAGACCGTAAGCGATCAGGCCGGCGCCGACGTCGATTTTGACGCCCTGCCACATCGCAGCCGCGTACCCCACGATACCCCATACGGCCACCGTCGTACAGCCGACCGCCGCCAGGCCGGTGATCTTGCCCGCCATCAGATCGAACGGGCTGACCACAGACAGCAGCACCTCGATGATCCGCGAGTTCTTCTCCTCGATGATGCTGCTGACCAGATGCTGGCCCATGCCGATGATCCCGATGAAGATCAGGTACATGAACGCGAACGGGACCATCATGCGAGCCACTCGCTGACCTTCGCCCTGCATCTGCTCCTGACCCTGCTCCTCGCCCAGCTCGATCCGCTGGATCGGCACGCTGGAGATAGCTCTGAACGTGGCCCGGTCGAGGCCTCGCTTCTCGTAGCGCCGGTTGATCACCGCGTCGCGAACCAGGCCCTCCACCACAAAGAGCGCGTCGATCTGTGACGACTTGGGCTTGTACGTGTAGAAACGTGCCGTGCCCTCTGTGTCCTCCAGATTGCCTTGCAGTTCCACGTAGGCGTCCAGACGGGCCTGGCGAAGCATGTCTTTACCCCGCTCCAGCGATGATTCGGGGTTCCCATCCACGGCCGTCAATGCCATTGGGGCCTGCTGGTGCGATTTATTGTACTCGCCGAATGCCGCCTGGATCTTCCCGAACAGCTCGCTCGACGGAGTCGTCACGCCCACGCGAATCGGCGCACGCGGTGCGTTGCGGTCCGGAGCAAGCCGGTCTCCGAACACGATCAGGCCCCCCAGGATCGCGGGCAGAAGGACCAAGCCCAGAATGAAGGTCCAGGTCCGAACCGTCTCGCGGTACTCGCGTTGTGCGACGTTATAGATCTTCCGCATGGTCCGCCCCGACCAATCGAACGAATATCTCATGCAGCGAGGGCTGCTTGATCTCGAATGCCCGGACCCTCGCCCGCGAGACAAGTGCCTTGAGCAGGTCTTGCGGGTCCGCTCCGTCACGCAAGCGTATTTCCAACCGCCGGCCTTCAGCGCGGACCTGCTGCACCAGCGGCGACTCACGGATGAAATCCCCGTCGTCCTCCAGCTCGACGGAGATCGTGTGCGACTCGTGCGCGCGGCGAATTTGACCGAGGGTGCCATTGACCACGACGCGGCCGCGATTGATGAGCACCAGGAAGTCACACAGCCGCTCCGCCTCGGGCATCACGTGCGTGGAGAACAGGACCGTCCTGCCCTCGCTGCGCATCTGGGCGATGATCTCCCGTAGCAGGTCCTGATTCACAGGGTCGAGCCCGGAGAACGGTTCGTCGAGGATCACCAGCTCCGGGTCATTGATCGCCGTCACGGCGAATTGCAGCTTCTGGTGCATCCCGCGCGACAGCTCCTCGACTTTCTTCCTGGCGTACTGGGCCAGCGAGATTCGCTCCAGCCATTGGGCCGTACGTTGGCGCAGGTCGGCCCCGGCCAGCCCCTTGAGCGACCCGAAGTAGTTGAGCACCCCCGAGACAGTCATCTTACGATACAGCCCACGCTCTTCGGGCATGTACCCGATGCGACTGCGAGTCACGGCCGAAGGGAGCTGTCCGAAGAGCCGAATGGCGCCGCTGTCCGGGCGGATGATGTCCATGATCATCCGCAACGTCGTCGTCTTGCCCGCCCCATTAGGGCCGAGGAATCCGTACACGCTCCCTTGCGGCACGGAGACGCTCAGCGCGTCCACCGCCCGCACCGACCCAAACGATTTACTCACATTCTCCAGCTCGATCGCCTGCACGGCATCCGCCTCGAAAACAGCACAGCCAGAGATTTTACCACCCAGCCATCCTTCTTTTCAAGGCCGTACCTCCTTCGCCACAGCCGTTTGCTGCCGAACCATCCGCTCCAGGGCTTCGATCCTCTGAGCCAGCGACCTGTTCTCAGCTTGTGCCGCCTCCAATTCCGCGATTCTCTGCTGCTGGGCCTTCACGACCGACAACAGATACAAGGCGACCCGATCATACTTGACCGCTTCCGGCCTTCCTTCGTTGTCATAGATCACCAGGTCCTTCATCGATTCCGCCACCTCTTCGGCGATCAGCCCGACGTCGTCCTGGCCCGTGGTCTTGCACTGAAATTGCACGGGTCTCAGGTCCAGGATCTTCTCCGGATCCTCCTCCAAGTCTCTTATGTTCGTCTTATACCTTCGGCTTGAGCCCAGTCTCTGTAACTCGCCATTGGCGTCTATGCCCACGATCACGCCAGAGCTGACGGTTCTCATCGTCCTGATTCTGACATCGCCATCGACATCGAGGTTTGCGCTGGGCCAGCGTCCGAGGCCGACCCGGCCATCGGCCAGGATGGTCATCGCGACACTCTCCGCGATCTGCGCGTCGGTGAAGGTCGTCGGCGTGCTGGGCGGGGCGGAGTTCACGCAGGCAATGTTCAGCCCGTAATGGTGTCCGATCAGAGCCACGCCGCCGCTCTTTGCGGGTGTTTCCCACGTCCCGTCGTCTCTCCGGTAGAGGTTGAAACCGATTCCTTGCGTCCCGTAACCGCCGGTTTGCGGGGCCGGATGGACCTGTTTGTCGGCGGATAGGGGGAAAGTGCTGAAGGTGGTCATACCGGTGCCCACCTGGAATATGGTCTGTGGCGTGGTCGTCCCAATGCCGACCTTGCCATCGTTGGTAATTCTCACTCTCTCGCTGGCCACTGGATCGCCCGGCGTTACCTTGCCTGCGAGGGTGTGGAACGCAATGCCGTCACTGCCCATGGTGACGGCCCTGTATCCGTAGGAATCGTGTGGCTGTCCCACCACGATGCCATTCACGCTGTCTGTACGAGCGCGGGCATTGTTGCCCAGCACAAAGGTCGCCGACGAGAAACAACTCCCCAGGTAGTTGTACCGGCCGATGCACGCGTTGACCCCCCCGCTCCAGGACAGGTCCAGCCGTTCGAGGGGGTTCGTGCTCCCCGGCCCGATGCCGACATTGTCTCCAAAGTAGTTCGCCGAGCCTCCAGAACCCCAGCTGAAGTAGCTGTCGTTGGACCACAGAGCCTCCTTGCCGTTCACGGTCAGGGCGATACCTGTCTTGTCCTTGTTCAGGTTCATCGCACCGGCCACATCGAGCGAACAGACGGGGCTCGTGGTGCCGATCCCGATGTGGCCCGCGTCCGTTTGGTAGATGGCGGACTCCTCCAGATCAGAGGTCCCAAGCCATCTGGCAATGTAGTTGTCCGTCCCCCCTCCGCCCAAGGGGGCTGTCTTGATCGCCAGCGCATGGCGCAGGCCCGCCGCCACAGCGGCAAAACCGATATTGGCGGCCGGCAGGTTGCACTGGCCGTAGGCATTCGATCCCCAGGCCACAATCGAGCCATCGCCCTTGAGGCCCAGACTGACGCCCTCCCCTGCGGCGGTGGCAATGAAGCTCGCATTGGGTGATGGCACATTGCACTCACCGGCGCTATTGTCTCCCCAGGCCACAATCGAGCCATTGCTCTTGAGGCCCAGACTATGCCCGGAGCCCGCCGCGACGGCAACGAAGCCGGTGTTGGGCGACGCCACGGCGCACTGGCTGAGACTGTTGTCTCCCCAGGCCGCAACCGAACCGTCACCCTTGAGAGCCAGACTGTGACCCTCGCCGCCAGAAACAGCTACAAAGCCGGCATTGGGTGACGGCACGTTGCACTGACCGCGGCTGTTGCTTCCCCACGCCACAATCGAGCCACCGCTCTTGAGACCCAGACTGTGGCTCCTGCCCGCCGCGACGGCGACAAAGCCGGCATTCGGTACCGGCGGGTTGCATTGACCGTAACTGTTGGCTCCCCAGGCTACAATCGAGCCGTCGCTCTTGAGACCCAGACCGTGATACTCGCCCGCCGCGATCGCGACAAAGTCGGTATTGGGCGACGGCACGTTGCATTGGCCCCAGTGGTTGTCTCCCCAGGCCACGATCGAGCCATCGCCCTTGAGAGCCAGACTGTGGCTCCAGCCCCCGGCGACAGCGACGAAGTGATTCCCGGCGGGTACGTCGGTTTGACCGTAGGTATTGTCGCCCCAAGCCGACAGCGAACCTGTCTGCGCCGCTCGAACCGCGCCGATGGCCGGGCACAAAGCGGCCAGTAGTACCATCAAGATCTTTGCCGTTCTCATTGTCTTCACCCCTTCAGAGCAGTTCTCCGTCTGTTGATCGCGCCTCTGGCGTCTGCGCGCAAGGAACCTGCGTGAGTCTTCCATGGAACCAAGCCTCCAGGATGATGCCCGGCCGGGCCTGCCGTCGCGGGCACCGTCTCATGCTCGAATGGACTTGTCAGCCGCGCTCTCTCGGACAGACATGAGGAAGACCAGGGTGCAGAAGCGCGGACCTTATGCAAATACGATATATGATTCATTATACTGCCCTCGCGGGTTTTGTCAATGGTGGGAGGGCGTGTACTTCGGTGCTCAGCGGGCCGAGCCCGGCGGAACGACCGTGCCGACGAAGACCGCGGCAGGGCCTCGCGTCATTTGAGATGGGTGATATCGCGTTGGGGCTCGCCGACGAGGTAGATGCGGTTCTTGCCGTCGCGCTTGGCCTCGAGCAGAGCGAGATCGGCCCGCTCGAAGAGCTCCTGAATGGTCGAGCCGTCACGGGGAAAACCGGCCAGTCCACCGCTGATGGTCAGGACACCCTGGGCCTCCGGTCCCAGCGACGGCAGCTCCGCATTGCCGAATTCCTTCTGGAAGCGCGTAGCCACGGAGATGGCCTCCGCGGGATGATCGCTGTCCGCCGAGCGGCGGTCCCGCTCCATGTGGCCGTCGGCCCTGTAGGGATCGTCCCAGAAGACGACGGCGAACTCGTCGCCGCCGACGCGCCCGACGACGTCGTGCGGGCGGCAGCAGCGACGCATCAAGACTCCGGCCTGCCGGAGGATCTCGTCGCCCGCCAGGTGGCCGTACGTGTCGTTGTAGTGCTTGAAATTGTCGATATCGAATAGAAGCAATGTGACGTGCCCCCGGGTAGTCCTGGCGCGCTCCAGCGCCTGCCTGGCGAATTCCCAGATATACCGGCGGTTCCGCAGGCCCGTCAGATCGTCCGTGGTGGCCAGGTATTCCAGGTGCCGTAACCGCTGCTCCAGCCGGACGGCATCCACCTGGGCCAGGGTCTCTGCCGGGGCGACCGGTTGTGTCGGCGCGTCCGACGCCGGCGACGTCGCCGGTCCGGCACAAGCGCACAACCGGGCGAGGAAGGTCGGGCAGACGAGGTACTCATCCGCCAGCTTCTCCCCTTCCCACGGTTGCTCCGTCAGCCGCCGGGCGATCGGTTCCTCGTGCATCTGGGCCAGCAGTACGATGCGGGCGCGAGTCCCTTTGCGCAGGGCCTTGAGGGCAGCGCAGAGATGACCGGCCGTGCCCTCCATGACCATGCCCACCACGGCGAAGTCCCCTCGCGCGGCCATGTCCGTGCCATCCAGCAGGCCTGCCGCCACTTCACACGGATAACGGCGGGCACCCTCAGCATCCACGAACGCCCGACTGGCATCGCCGACCAGCAGAACGCCGCCCGGCCCGGCAGACGCCTGGCTCATCGCCCCGCCCGGCAATCCTGGACCCGCCTTGTCACCCATCGGTCTCGTGCCTCAGCAGCGCTCGGAGCTCCTCCTCGGTCGCGCGGAACTCCACCCCAGAGAGATCGTCGTCCGCGTCCTCGCCGCGATCCCCATCCGCCTTCAGACGGTCCCGGAGGAACTCCCGGATATCGGTCATGTCCCCGGCCAGTCGAACCCCCATGCGCACGACCGCCAGGACCTGGGCCCGTTCCATGTCGCTCTCCCCGTCCAGCAGGCAACAGCACGGCACACCATCCCGGTCTGCCAGCGACAGAAAACTCCATTTCTCTATCTTCAACTGCCTCAGTGTTCCAACGACCGCAAGGAATGGATCGCCCTGGCGAGCCAGCTCCGTGGCTGCCGAGTAGACATCGTCGCACAGAGTCACCGCCAGCTCGTATTCGCGGGCCAGATGGACCATTTCCTCCGCGAAGCGGCTGCGCCGATCCCCGACCACGATGACGCGGGAAGGAAGATGTGCATCCTGTGACGCCATTATCGAAATCCCCTGCCTGTCCGATGTCGTCGTGAGCCGCCCCAGACGCGAGCGCCCACTATTCCTATCTTACCAAAACTTGCGGCAAAGTCCAACCATGCGTCGCTCTGGGGGGACGTCAGCCGATTTTACCGGGCTCAGAGCCCATGTCTCGCCGAGGTCCGGGGGGGGTTATTCCGGCGCCCGCAGGTCCTCCAGGTTCTTGCGGACCTGGTCCGCATAGAAGCTCTTCGGATACAGGCTCAGAAAGCTCATCAGCATGTCCCGAGCGGGCAACAGGTTCTCCTTCCGCGGCTCGCGCTTGTACAGCTCGATCTTGAGGCGCGTGAGCTCATAGAGGGCCTGTGTGCCGCCGTCGGTGTTCTGGAATTGCCTGTGCAGGGCTTCGAGCCGCCGGCCCCGGCCCTGCTCGTCGGCGATGAGCTTGGCCTTCTCCAATAGCAGGTTGTCCTGCAACCCGTCATTCTGGCCGGTCTCCGCCAGCAGGGCATCGAGCTGCTGCTCGTACTCCAGGCCGTGGGGATTCAGCATGACGAACTTCGCCAGTCGCCGGACGGCCCCCTCTGCGCCTTTGCGATTCTCCTCTCCGATCAGCGTATTGAGCTCGCGAACGCGTCGTTGCAGGTCCCGCAGCTTCACCACCGTCAACACAGTCCGGGCGGGCCGGCGAAACGCCGCGAACAGGCTGTCCGGTGGCGATGGCCGCGTCTCCTCCGCCCCGGCCAGCTCCTGCTCGAGCATCTCGCTCGCTTCCAGGAGAATGCTGTTGGCGTAATCCAGCTCCCCGATCAGCCGGGATTCTTTGAGCCATTCCTGGCCAGCGATGTGCCGGGCCAGACGCCACCGCGCCTCGATGGACTCGGCGCTCCTGTTGTGCGTCTCGGTGGTGTACAGCCGGTTCCAGATGGGCAACGCCCGATCGCGCGGATAATCCCAGTAGAAGGTCAGCAGGTCATTCTGCTTGAGCTGGCGCAGGTCCGGACTGTACTCATTCAGCACCGCCTTGTAGTACAGGGCGATCGGCACCCGCTTGCTGGTGGAGCGACGCTGAAGGATTCGCGATTGCACCCACTGGGGCATCCACCACGGCTTGGACGGTCGCATGAAACGGTCGTACTGGCGGCTGAGCCACTCGCGCTTCTCCTTGTACTTCCACTCGTCCCGCACTGCCTCGGCGAACCAAATCGGCCACTCGTCCCGGTTGTTCAGCTCGATCAGGATCGCCCCTTTCATCTCCTCACGAAGCGGGATTCGTTCGGTGGCCATGAACTTCGTGCTCAGGTCGATCTGCTTGACCTTGTCCGGCGCATCCAGCGCCACGGCCAGGTTCACCATGCTGTCCAGCCCCTCGCGGATGCTGTGCTCACGAAACTGGGTCACGTCCTCCGGGTCGTTGCCGGCCACATGGAACTGATAGTCCAACTCGTCGAACCCGACCGCCCACACGAAGACACCAACGGCCAGCAGCAGGGTAGTGGCAGTGAAGATCCACATCAGACCCGGCTTGTAGCGCGTGTAGTGCCCGACGGCCAGCACGATTCCGGCGACCGTCAAGCCCACCAGCCAGGCGAAGACCCACGGGGCCAGCGACATGCCCCAGGCCAGCGGTTCGACACCCTTGGCGGCCCCAAACAGACCCCAGTACAGGAGCTGCGGCGCCATGCACAGGGCGATGGCAATGATCCGGGACCGAAATCGCAGCGGCCTTGCGGCCACCGCAAAGCAGCTCACCAGCAGAAACGTCGCAAACCCCGGCAGGTTCGCCAGGAAGAACACCGCCAGCAGGAAGATAAAGCTGTGTCCGAAACTCATCAACTGCGCGATCAGCACGGGCACGACCGCCATGATTCCCATGAGCAGGCCGAGCACGACGATCTGCCAGGGATACTCGAAGATGCTCGCTCCCGCCGTGGTGGCCTCGCCCAAACGCCAGAAGTCCGGCGCCGCCTGGGCCTGGAAATCGAACGTCCAGAACGATCCCGTCACAATCCTCGACCACAGCAGACAGGTGATGGCGAACAGGGCGGCCGCCAGAAGCCAGGACCGCTGCACGTTCCGGTGGCTGTAGTGCAGCGTCGGGCCAATCGTCAGAAAGGACTTGGACGCCTTCGGCGTTTTCTCAGTCTCAGGTGCCATGCATGATTTTCTATCTGCGATTCACGATTGGCCGCGGCCGCGGCGCGTCGGCGCCGGTCCCAGAGATCCAATCACAAATCGCAAATGGTCAACAATACGTCCGTTACGTTCCTTCCCCGCTGGTGGCGAGGTAGGCGACTTGTTCCGGCGTCAGCTCGTCGATGCCGATCGACATCGCCTTCAGCTTCAGTTGGCAGACCTGTTCCTCGATCTCGAGCGGCACGTCGTAGACCCTTTTGTCCAACCTGCCCTGGTGCTTGACCACCCACTCGGCTTGCAGGGCCTGCGTGGCGAAGCTCATGTCCATGACGCTGGCAGGGTGGCCCTCCGCCGCCGCCAGGTTGATCAGTCGCCCTTCCGCCAGGAGGTAGATGCGCTTATTCTTGCGGATGACGTACTCGTCCACGTTCCGGCGCACGCCGCGATTGACCTTCTGGCTCATGTTTTTGAGGCCGGGGATGTCGATCTCGACGTTGAAGTGGCCGCTGTTGGCGATCGCGGCACGGTCCTTCATCACGCGGAAGTGCTCCGGCCGGATCACGTGCTTGTTGCCGGTCAGCGTCACGAACAGATCGCCCACGCGGGCCGCCTCGATCATGGGCATGACCAGGAAGCCGTCCATGGCGGCCTCCAGCGCCTTGATCGGATCGATCTCGGTGACGATGACGATGGCGCCCATGCCGCGGGCTCGCATGGCAAATCCTCGGCCGCACCAGCCGTATCCCGCGACGACAACCTTCGACCCCGCCAGCAGACGATCCGTCGCGCGGATGATCCCGTCAACGGTGGACTGGCCTGTGCCGTAACGATTGTCGAACAGGTGCTTGCTCCGCGCGTCGTTGACCGCGATCACCGGGAACTTCAGCTTGCCTTGTTTGTCCATCGCGCGCAGCCGGATGACGCCGGTGGTCGTCTCCTCCATGCTGGCAATGATGCGCTGTGCGTCGGCCTTTCGTTTCGTGTGCATCTCGTTGACCAGGTCCGCGCCGTCGTCGAATGTGATGACCGGCTTGTGGTCGATCGCCGCGTTGATGTGATCGTAGTAGACCCTGCGGCTCTCGCCCCGGATCGCAAAGACGCCAATGCCGAAATCCTTGACGAGCGAGGCCGACACGTCGTCCTGCGTGCTCAGCGGGTTCGATGCGCACAGGACCACATTGGCGCCGCCTTCTTTCAGGGTCCGCGCCAGGTTGGCAGTTTCGGCCGTAATGTGCAGGCACGCCGAGACATTCCTGCCCTTGAGCGGCCTGGTCCGTGAGAACCGATCCCGAATCTGTCGCAGCACGGGCATGTCGTTGTCCGCCCACAGAATCCTTCGCTTGCCTTCCGGCGCTAGCGACAAATCGGCTACGTCATATTTCATTGTCACTCCTTTCTTTCCCCCCAACCAAAGGCAGGATTCTATCCCGCCCCCCGCCCTGCTGCAATGATTTCTTGCTGCGTCGCCCGCCGAAATGAACCGATCCATCAGCACCGAGATCGTGGCGCCGGTGGCAACCGAGGGCCAACCCTATCGATTGCAGGCGCCCATCCCGATTCCACGGGAGGGCACGGCACGTTGCACTCGACCAGTTGTGTATGGTGAACAAGGCGAGACGGGTCACGAAGCTCGGCCAGATCGGCGCGCGGGTGCAACGGGCCGCACTGACCATACTCAGCGCAATGTCTTGCACGGTACCCCCACCACGCTGCGGCCGTCGGCTCTTGTCGCCGGTGAGTTCCTCAATCGTGTGTCCTATCTGCCCCGAAACAGCAACTGCGAGAACAGATACAGGTCGTTTCTCCAGACCGGCCAGGTGTGGCCGCCGGCATCGACGTGCCAGATGTGCGGGACCTCCATCTGTTTGAGGGCCTCGTGGAACGGCTTGCTGATGCTCATCAGGCCGTCCTTGTCGCCACAGGAGACCCACAGCAGGCGGAGCTTCTCCTTCGCGACCGACGGATCGAGAATCAGCGTGCGCGCCGGCTCGGTGTTGGGGGCCGACGAGAATCCACCGACCCAGGCGAAGGCGTCCAGATTCCGCAGGCCGAAACTCAACGACTGGCCGCCGCCCATCGACAATCCGGCCAAAGCACGGTGCTCGCGGCCGGCCTGCACGGAGTAATGGGATTCGATGTACGGGATCACGTCGGCGAGCAAGTCCTTCTCGAAGGCCGCATAGGCCTCGAAGGGATTGCCTTCAAACGGATTGGCAGGGGCCGGCTCCGCCGAGGCCCGGCCGTTGGGCATCACAACGAGCATCGGGACAGCCTTCTTGTCCGCGTAAAGGTTGTCGAGAATGATGTCGGCCTTGCCCGCGCGCGTCCAGTCCAGCTCGCCGCCGCCGATGCCGTGTAGCAGGTAGAGCACGGGGTACTTGCGATCCTTGGAATAGCCGGGTGGCGTGTAGACCGTCATCTTGCGTTTGATGCCAACGGTCTTGGAGTCATATTCGACGGCGTCCAGCTTCCCATGCTCGATCCCATCCCGGCGCGTGTCAAAGCCGGAGGGCGCTGGTGGGAACGCGGCTTTGTCCTCGGGTCCCAGCGGCACCGGCGGACCGAGGTTGGGTCGGCCGCTGCGATTCGGTTGAGGGGGCACATCCGCAGACTCGCCGCGCCTGGCCACGAACTGTTCCGTGGCGAACTCACCCACGTTGCGGGTGAACTGGATCTGGTCGCCGGAGACCCTGCCCTTGTAGTCGATGCGAAGCTCATTGCCCTGGAAGTCGAGGACTTCCGTGAACGAAACCGTGTCGCCCTCGATCCTGCCCTCCTTCAGCTCCACCTCGTGTTTCTCACCTGCGATGTCCGAATTGGCCTTGCCTGTCACTCTGTCGCCATCCTGCTTGAGCGTGAACGTGTATTTCTGAACGCCGATCTGCGTGTCGAACTCGGTCTTCCAGACGCCGGTGACATCGGCCGCCCCGACGCCGTGCACAAGGAACAGGCCCAGAACGGTCGCGAACAGACACCTGGTTTTGACACTCATCGTTGCCATCGTTGCTCCTTTGATCCGCGTGGCGTTGAATCACTTGTTGAACAGTTGCGGGGCGAACTCGCTCAGGTAGTTGCGCCAGTTGATCCACGTATGGGCGCCGTCGGTCTCCTTGTAGACGACCTCGAAGCCATGCTTGCGGAGCATCTCGACGGAGGCCTGGGAGGTCCTGACGAGGAAATCGTCTTTGCCCGTGGCGAACCAGACCAGTTTGATCCCCTTCTTCGCGTCCGCGCTGTCGAGCACGTCCTTGTGCTGCTCTTGCCACGTGGGACCGGCGGGCGCTGCGCCACCGGGTCCCCCGCCGGCGATTCCGAAGATTCCGGAGCTGAAGACGCCGATGTACGCGAATTTGCCCGGGTTGGGGAAGGCGATATTGATCGTGTGTCCGCCGCCCATGGACAGGCCGGCAATGGCGCGATGCGCCTGGTCGGCGTAGACACGGTAATGGCTCTCCGCATAGGGCATGATGTCATCGAGGAAGTCCGGGATGAACTCATCGACCGGCCGGGACGAACCGCCGCGAGGGCGGAACATGAACGGCCCGGTGTGTCCGGCCGGCATAACCACGACCATCGGTTTGGCCTTGCCCGCGGCGATCAGGTTGTCCAGGATGAATCCCGCCCGGCCGACCGACGTCCATGAATCGTCACAGTCGAAGGCTCCATGCAACAGGTAGAAGATGGGGTATTTGTCCTGGCCCGACTCGTATCCCGGAGGCGTGTAGACGTGCATGCGCCGGAATCGCTTGAGCGACCTGGAGAAATACGTCACCTCCGCCACGGCCCCGTGAGGGACATCTTTCGTATCCATGAAGTCCGCCCCTGGAACGTACACGAGACTCCAGGTGTTGGCATTGGATTCGCTGGTGGCCGGATTGCGCGGATCGATCACCGTGACGTCATCGACGTTGAAACTATAGCGATAGGCCCCGGACTCGATGGGCCCGATCTTCGTTTCCCAGACGCCGTTGGGGTCCTTCTTCATCTCCGCGCCCTGGCCGATACCAGGGATATCGCTGCCGCTGAGCCGGACCACCTCCGCCTTGGGGGCCAGGATGCGAAACGCGACCTGCCTGTCGGCGAATACCTCCGGCGAAATCACTCGCGGCCCGGCGGGACCACCCATTCGCGGACGCTCCGCTGCCGGCTGCCCCGAGGCCGTCGAGAGGAAGAGGGACGCCATCAGCCCCATGATGGCCGTGAACGAAATGACTGCTCTTGGAGTGCTCATCGTTCTTCTCCTTTCACTGGTCCTGCCAACCTGCCTGCCGGCGACGGCGCCATCGCCTGGGAAACACGGGCAAGGAACTCCACAACCGCATCGGCCTCCTCCGGGCGAAAGGCGGCCAGCAGTCCTTGCCGCAGGGCCTCGCTTTCCGCCCACAGCCGTCCATAGGCCTGCCGACCCTTTCGCGTCAGCGTGACGCTGCGTGCGCGACCGTCTGTAGGATGTCGCGCCCTTGCGACGAGGCCCCGGCTCTCCAGCCGCATGAGCATGGCCCGGATCGTGTTGGCGTCGGAGCAGGCCCGGCGCACCAGCTCCTGCTGGGTGATCCCGTCTCGATCGGCCAACAGGGCCAGCAGGACGAACTGATCGGCCGTCACGCCACGCTTCGCCAGACATGCCTCTGTCTGGCGGTGCATCGCCCAGTAGGCCGCCCGCAAACCCATCGCGATCTCGTGACCGGAGGTCATCGTACGCCTCAATCATACCGTACGTATACGTACGAGCTGCCGGTCCCGAATCTACCCGCCGCCCACGCCGGAATCAACACAAAAGTCCGGAAATGGGCGGTTTTTCGGTAGCCAGCGGCCCCGTGAGATGATACAATAGTCCTTACGCAATTACGGGAGGTCATGCAGCAAGGGGTGAACCACCCGGGGGGCCATCCGTGACCCGGCGTCGCGCAGCGCGTTCGCTGCGGCTCTCGCGCCGGTGCCGGTGTCACCCTCGATCTCAAGTCACGATTCAAAGGGAAATAGGAGGTGCGACTATGAATCGGAGGAATCACGAGCGGCATTTCGGGTCTTGTCTTGTCTGTCTGGCAGCGCTCGCCTTTGTCACTGTGGCCATGACCAGCGTGCAAGCGTCGGATGAGGGGCCCGCGCCAGCGGCCGTGGAGGCGGTCGTGCAATTGGGCGAAGCTGCGGCCCGTGCCGCCTTTGGGCCTGTCGAGCCGGCTGGCGTGACATCGTACTGGGACCCGGACATGACCGTCTCGGCCTACGCGATCGAGTACGCCCGGAGAGACGACGGCTCGCCCGTGACAGTGATCGCCAGCGCCCGGCGTGACGATGTCCCGATCATCATGATGTGGCGAGGACTGCCAAAGCATAGCGACCCGGCGGTCCTGGCGGCCACCTGCCGATCCATCGAGAGCGCCCTGGGGGTCGTCGTGAGTCATCCCGCCGTGGTCTTCTGGCTCGACACCTACGAGTTGTGGGCTCAGTTCCCTGAGATCAATCCCCAGACCGGCCAGGCCACGATCTGCAACCTCTATACAGGCCAGATTGCCACGCTTGAGGGGCTTCAGGCAAAGTGGCAGAACCGCCAGACGAACGTCCTGGTGGGCGCCCAGGCCGCGACCTCCGGCATCGGCATTGCCAGTGGGCCGCAGGGCACGGCCGGGCGGACGGCCGCTCAAGCGCGGTACATCGAAGCCCAGTGGGCCGCCGCAGAGGGTTTCCTGGCCGGCGGTGCGCGCGGGGCAGCGGGTCTTTCCGCCCAGGCCCCCCCCCACTACACGAACTACGTCAGCGGCGTACCGAATCTCAACGAGCAGATTCCCTGGGACGGCCGGGACTGGGAGAACGATTCTCAGATCGTGGCGGCGATGGACGTGCTGCTCTTCTGGGACACCCGCGGATACGACCGGCTGGTGGACGGCGACGACCTGGACGCCGTGCACGGAGACCTCCGCGAGGCCATGCTGTGGAACCGGGGTTCCACCGATCCGAACACCGCTTCCGGCCTGCGCGAGTTCATCAACGGCCTATCCTACACGAATCAGTATAGCTTCCTCGTCGAGCTGTTTGACATGTGGGCGTCGCCGCCTTATGCATGGCCGTCCTTCACTGACTGCCAGCGAGAGATCGACAGTGGAAGGCCCGCCCTGCTCGGCGTCATGAACTACACGGACGACCCCACCAACCCCACCGACTTCGACTATCGGGATCACACGATGTGCGCGGTGGGCTACTTCCTGGGCTACCCGTTCAGCGACAGGACCAGCACCGAGTGGGTGGTCGTTCACGACAACTGGGGCGGCGGCGACTCGACGGACCCCTATCGCCTCGACGACGAGCCCTTCATTGACTGGAACCGGGCGACCGACAGCCTGATCCGGGTGCAGCCAAGCCCGTTCGGCAACGTCGTGACCTATCCAAGTGCGGCGGACATCGCCTGGCGCTGCGGCGAGACCCAGTCGATCACATGGAGCGGCTTCACCGGCTCCCAGGTGAAAATCGAGTTGTACAAGGGCGCCTCCCTCGAAAGGACGATCCGGGAGTCAACCGACAACGACGGGTCCTACGCCTGGACCGTGCCCGGCACACAAGCGACGGGGTCGGACTATCGAATCCGGATCACCTCGATCTCCAGCCCGTCGCAATCCGACGACTCGGACAACGCCTTCACGATTTCAGACCTGATGCAAGTGGTCTATCCGACCGCGTCAGGGATCACCTGGGATCGCGGCAGCTCGTATGAGATCACCTGGACCGGGTTCACGACGTCCTACGTGAGGATCGAGCTGTGCAGGCGCCTGGCTGTGGAGCGAACCATTGTATCTTCCACGGGCAACAGCGGTTCCTACACGTGGGCCGTGCCCGCCGACCAGACGATTGGCAGCGATTACCGGATCAAGATCTCCTCGACCTCAGATGCCTCGCAGTGGGACTACTCCGACAACGACTTCGCGATCGCTGACGTGCCGCAGGTCCTGTATCCCACCGCCTCCGGCATAGCGATGGGACGCAGCATCGCCTACACAATCACCTGGGACGGGTTCTCCAGCACGTTCGTCACGATCGATCTCTACAAAGGCTCGCGCCAATACAGCACGATCGAGCGATCGGCAAGCAACACCGGCTCGTACGCCTGGACCGTGCCGGGCGATACCGCGCTCGGCGCCGACTACCGGATCAAGATCGCCTCGACCTCGGACGCCTCGCAGTGGGATTATTCCGACAACCCGTTCGAGATCAAGGACGTGGGCACCGTCACCTATCCCACCAATGCCGGCGTGACCTGGAGGCGAGGCGAGACCCCGACGATCACCTGGGCCGGATTCGTCGGCTCCACGGTCAGGATCGATCTGTACAAGGGCGGATCGCTGCATCGCACGATCACCTCCTCCACCAGCAACGACGGCTCGCACGCCTGGACGGTGCCGAGCAGCCAGACGCTCGGAGCGGACTTCAAGATCCGCATCACCAGCGCGGACCTGCTCCAATCCGACGATTCCGACAACGTCTTCACGATCGCCGACCCGCGGGTCACGTATCCGACCGACCGCGGAATCACCTGGAAGGTCAGCGACTCCTACAGGATCACCTGGACCGGCTTTGTGGACACCAGCGTCCGGATCGAGCTGTACCAGGGTCGGACCCTGGTGCGAACGATTGCCTGGTCCGCGCCCAACACCGACTCGTACACCTGGACGGTTCCGAGCGACCAGACGCCGGGCTCCGACTTCACGATTCGCATCTCCGCCACATCGGACGCCTCGCAGTATGACGACTCGGACAACGTCTTCGCGATCACCAACCCGCGCGTGACGTATCCGACGGACGCCGGAGTGACCTGGAGGCTCGGCGAGGCCCGCACGATCGCCTGGACCGGCTTCAATGGCGCCGGCGTCAAGATCGAGCTATACAAGGGCTCGACCCTGAACCGAACGATCACCTCCTCCACCAGCAATGACGGCTCATACACCTGGACCGTGCCCGCCGACCAGACCACCGGAGCCGACTTCAAGATCCGGATCACCTCCACCTCCGATTCCACGCAATTCGACGATTCCGACAACTACTTCGCGATTGCCGACCCGCGAGTCACCTACCCGACGGACCCCGGCGTGGCATGGAAGGTGGGCGAGTCGCGTACGATCACCTGGACCGGCTTCGTCGGCTCCAGCGTCCGGATCGAGCTGTACCTGGGCCGGACCCTGAATCGGACGATTGCCTCGTCCACGACCAACGACGGGTCCTACGCCTGGACAATCCCGAGCGACCAGACGCCGGGCTCCGACTTCACGATCCGGGTCGCCTCGACGTCGGATGCTTCGCAGTACGACGACTCGGACAACGCCTTCGCGATCACCAATCCGCGCGTGACGTATCCTACGGATCGCGGCATAACCTGGAAGGTCGGCGAGACCCGCACGATCACATGGTCCGGCTTCAGCGGCTCGGCGGTGATGATCGAGCTGTACAAGAGCTCGACGCTGAACCGTACGATCGCCTCCTCCACCAGCAACAGCGGCTCGTACTCGTGGACCGTGCCCGGCGACCAGACCCTCGGATCCGACTTCAAGATCCGGATCACCTCCACCTCGGACCGGTCGCAATACGACGACTCCGACAACTACTTCACGATCGCCGACCCGCGCGTGACGTACCCGACCGATCCGGGGATCACCTGGAAAGTGGGCGACTCCGTCACGATCGCGTGGACCGGGTTCGTCGGCTCCGCTGTGAAGATCGATCTGTACAAGGGCTCGACGCTGAGCCGCACGATCGCCTCCTCCACCAGCAATGACGGCTCGTACTCGTGGACCGTGCCGGCGGATCAGACGCCAGGGTCCGATTTCAAGGTCCGGATCACCTGCACCTCCGACGCGCTGCAGTCCGACGATTCCGACAACTACGTCACGATCATGAACCCTCGCGTCACGTATCCGACGGACGCCGGCGTCACCTGGGGTCGCGGCGGCTCCTACACGATCACCTGGGACGGCTTCATCGGCCGCTTCGTCGCGATCGAGCTGTACAAGGGCGGCCTCCTGAACCGCACCCTCGACCCCTCCGCGGACAACGACGGCGCCTACACGTGGACCGTGCCTGCCGACCAGGTCGTCGGAACGGACTTCAAGATCCGCGTGACCTTGACCTCCGACCCGTCGCAGTCCGATGAGTCGGACAACCCGTTCACGATCAGCGACGAGCCGTGCCCGCCGCGACCCGTCGCACTGTGGCGATTCGAGCCGGGCGCCTTCACCGACGACAGCGTCAGCACGAACTACCTCGACAACGACGGCGCCGCCCTCGAGACGACCGACCGCAAGGAAGGCAACGGCTGCGCCTATCTCAGGGCCTACGAGAAGGACTCCCTGATCCGCTACGACGACCACCTGGCCGCCAACTTCCCCACCAAGAGCGGCTCGACCAGCACTACGATGACCCTGTGCTTCTGGATGAAGCCCAAGAGCTTCCCGTTCAACGCCACCGTGATCTCCAAGTACCAGATCGCGACGGACACACGGTCGTGGAGGCTGTACCTGGGGGCGATACCGGGCAACTATATGAAGCTTGGCCTGGGTCGTGGAACCGGTGGTGATTTCACCGACTACTCGTTCAACCAGACGAGCGAGCAGCTCGTCGCGAACCACTGGTACCACGTGGCCTTCGTCTACCGTAGTTCGGATCGGTACTATCACGTGAGGATCTGGGACGATACGGACGGCGTGGTGCGCGTGAACCGCGAGGGGACGGCGACCGCCCCCATGGCGATCACCAATGCCCCGCTGGTTTTCGGGAACACGCCGCTCGAATCCATGTACTTTGACGGCCTGCTCGACGAGGTCGCCGTCTTCAACGAGGTCCTCTCCACCAGCCAGATCGACAAGGTCCGAAGAGGAGATTGCAGATTGTATTAGCCCAATCCCGTCATCGGGGGCAACAGAGTGCTGCGTTCGATGGACTGACGTTGGCCGGCGGGCGCGGCGCATCCGGTTCCGGCAACGCCGGACGTCGGACACGAGGGCCAGTCGCTGTTGGCGGGCGCGTTCCGCGGTCAGGCGCTGACGAAGACCTGATTGGCGACGTGGGCGCCGGCCCAGGCTACGGCGGCAGAGACGATCAGGATGACGGTGTACTTGACCCAATTCCTCGTGGAGGCCGGGGCGCCGGTGGCGGTCAGGCCGTTGAGGAATCGTATGTCGAGGTACCGGATGAGCACGAGGCTCACCGCCGTACAGGCGAAGACCACGTCCGCCGTGTGGAAGAAGCCGGTCCGGTTGTGGAGAATGAAGACCGCCGACAGAGCGAGCACGGCATTGCCCAGGAGCATCCACCACAATCGCGCCAACACGCCCGCCGCGGTGCCCTGTCTGTCCATAGCCTCTGAACTGTGGTTAGACATAGACCACCTCATGAAGAATCGCGTTGTCAAATCCTTCAGATGGCGGCCCGACCACCCCAATGCGCCTGTGAAGCCGTCGGCGACTTCACACCCTTATCCACCATTATGCGACGAACGAGCTTGCGTGTCAACCTTTTTGCGAGCGAGAGCCTCCGCGGGATGTTTCCTTCGGCGCCAGGACGTGGAACGGCGGCGCCTGGCCGGCCTTGTCCTGGCCGGCATAGACGGTTACGTGCGGGAAGGGGATTTCGATGCCCTTCTCGTCGAACCTCTTCTTGAGCCGCCGGTTGAATTCCCGCGCGACGTTCCACTGCTTGATGGGCTTGGTCTTGGTCCTGGCCTTGATGATGACCGCTGAGGACGCAAACTGGTCGAGGCCCAGAATCTCGATCGGTTCGAGGATGTCGGGCGCGAACGTCGGGTCGCTTCGCAGCTCCTCGTCCACCTGCCGGATGACCCGGATCACCTCGTCCACGTCCTCTCGATAGGCGACGCCGATGTCGAAAACGAAGCGGGAGTAGTCCTTCGTCATGTTCGTGACGATGTCGATCTTTCCGTTGCGGACGTAGTGGACGTTGCCGGACAGGTCGCGAAGGACGACCATGCGGAGGTTCAGCCGCTCGACGAGGCCGCCCTTGTCGGCGATCTGGACGACGTCGCCGACGCGGATCTGGTCGTCGAGGAGGATGAAGAAGCCGCTGATGACGTCCTGGACGAGATGCTGGGCGCCGAAGCCGACGGCCAGACCGATGACGCCGGCGGCGGCCAGGATCGGAGCGATGTCGATGTTCAGCTCCCCGAGAACCATCATGACGGCCACGACGATCACCGTGGCGCTGATCAGATAAGCGATGACCGAACTGAGCGTGTCGGCACGCTTTTTGTATTCCTCGTCCGCCTGCTTGCGGCGTCCGACGATGGCGAAGATCCGCCCTGCGACGAGGCGCGACAGCCTCACTCCGACGAGCATGAGCACCAGAATCGCCAGGACTCTGGGGCCGCTCACGATGATCCAATCGATAATCTGTTTCAGATACGACTCGAAGTCAAAATTGATACCCATCCGAACGTCTCCTTTCTGCCTCAGCCGGCCTCTGAGGCGGCTTAACTCCTAAAGTCCCCGGTGGACTTGGGCAAAAGGGACATTGGGCCTATATTCTTCAAGGAAATCGCATTCTTCGATTTCCTTGAAGAATCGACAGAAATCCTCATCCATACGGCGGTGAAGATTTGGGGAGGAAGAATCGCGGAGCGAGATTCTCCCTTCCCAATATAGGCCCGATGTCCCTTTTGCCCAAGTCCAGCTCCCCTTCACGAACTACCATCGAGCAGGCGGTCCATGAGATGGACGACTCCCTGCTGGTCCTTGAGGTTGTACTTGGCCAGAGAGGCGGTGATTCCGATCTTGATGGTCAACGCCTCCGCCGGCAGAACGCGGAAGAGATCCTCATCGGTCTTGTCGTCGCCAATGGCAAGAATGAAATCATAGGGAGCGTGCGCCAGCAGCTTCGACGCGACGGAGCCCTTATCGTATCCGGACCTCTTGACCTCGATGACTTTGTGTCCCTCCATGATCTGGAGCCGGCTGTCGCGCGACACCAGTTCCTGGAGCTCGTCGCGAAGCTCCTGGGACCGCAGCAGCGCGATCCCGGACTCGGCATTGCGATAGTGCCAGACCAGGGATAGCGTCTTCTGCTCAATGAAGGCGCCGGTGCAGCGGTCTGCGTACCGCTGGAGCACGGGGAGCACCTGCTCTTTCCAGCCGACATCGCCCTCGACCGCGCTGACCCACCCGGCCGACCGCACACGGAGGAAGGCGCCATGCTCGGCCACCAGGTCAATCGGCAGACCGCCAAACCATTGACCGAGGAATTCCCGGTTTCGGCCGCTGACGACCACGACGGAGTTTTTGGGGTCTTCCGCCAGGCGTTTCAGCCGCTCCAGCACCGCTTCGCTGGGTATGGCAGTCTCGGGATACCGGGAGAACGGGACCAGAGTGCCGTCATAGTCGAAGAACATGATTCGACACAGGGCCGCGTGGTACTTCTGCGTGATCTCCCGTTCGATGGATCGATTCATCAATCTGACCTCCAAAACATGCTGTTGCTGCTTCACGCGATCCATCATGTCGAAGAAATCCGTTGCCCACGCGAAGACATCATAGTTTTGCAGTCGCCTTTGCATCCGTTCGAGCACGATCCGTCGATCCGCCAACGGCATGTCCAGGGCCCTGGCAATGGCGTCGGCCATCTCCGCCTTGTCGGTGGGGTTGATCAGAATCGCCTCGCTCAGCTCGGCGGCGGCCCCGGCCATCTCGCTGAGGATCAGCACGCCGGGATTGGTGCTCTGGCACGCCAGATACTCCTTCGCCACCAGGTTCATCCCGTCCCGGATCGGCGTGATCAATCCCACGTCGCTGCGGTCGTACAGGGCCACCATCTTGGCGAATCGCAGGGACTGATACTGGTAGACCAGCGGCCGCCACGTGAGCGAGCCGTACTTGCCGTTGATCCGGCCCACGGTGGCCTCGATCTCCTTCTTCATCTCCTGGTATCGCCCGATGGACTCCCGCGACGGGACCACCACCATGTTGAAAACGATCTTCCCGTGCCACCGGGGGTGCTTCTCCAGGAAATGCTCATACCCCAGGAGACGATGGAGAAGGCCCTTCGAATAGTCCAGCCGGTCCACGGAGAAAATCAATTTGCTCTCACCCAGAATCCCGTCGAGCTTGTCCCGTTCCCGCCGCGCCTCGCGGTCCTGCGCGGCCTCGTGGTACCGGCGATAGTCGATCCCCAGCGGAAAGGTCTCCGCCTTGACCAGTCGGTCCTCGACAATCGCCGAGTTCATCGTGGTCTCCACCCCCAGAGTCCGGCGCGCCGCCCGAAGGAAGTACTGCGTATAGTCGAACGTATGGAAACCCGCGAGATCCGCACCCAGAATGCCGCGCAGGATCGTCTCGCGCCACGCCCGGGGGATCAGCCGGAAGATCTCGAACGACGGAAACGGGATGTGCAGGAAAAATCCGATATTGGCATTCGGAAATCGCTCCCGGATCAGGCCGGGCAGCAGAAGAAGATGATAGTCGTGCACCCAGACCAGGTCGGTCGGCCGCAGGATCGCGGCCACCTTGTCGAGGAACAGCTCCTGAGCCCGGCGATAGGCCTCGAAGTTCGCCACGTCGAAACTGGTCAGCATAGGAAAGTAGTGAAAGAGCGGCCAGATCATGTCGTTGCAGAATCCGCCGTAGTACCGGTCGTCGAGCCGGTCCTCGATGTGAACCGGCACGAGATCGAACTCACTGACCTGCTCCTGAACTCTGGCCAGTTCCTCCGGCGTATCGTCGGTCTTGCCGATCCATACGATCCGCTGGCCGGACGGCCCGGTCACATCGGGCCTCTCGGCCAATGCCAGGACCGCCGACACCAGGCCGCCGGCGTTGCGGATAACTTTGTTCCGGAACAGTTGAAAGGGCAGCCGGTAGGAGACCAGGACGAGACGGTCGAAAGACTTGGGATATCCATTTGCCATGGTGACGCCTCCGTGTCACAGGAAGATCGGCCGGTCCAGCCTGCGAGCGATTCGATAAACGGCGTTCATCAGTCCCACGTGGCTGTACGTCTGCGGGAAGTTGCCCCACTGCGAGCCGTCCAGGGTCACGTCCTCGCTGAACAGGCCGAGGTGGTTGGAATACGGGAGCAGGCGCTCCAGGGCGTCGATCGCCTCACTGATCCGTCCGACGCAGGCCAGCGATTCGACGAACCAGAAGGCGGCGGCCAGGAATGCAGACTGGGGCTTGCCGAAATCGTCCTCATGCACGTACCGGTAGAAGAGGCCGTGGTCGGCCTGCAACTGGCTTTCCAGGGTGGTCAAGTGCTGCCGGGCCCGTTCCGAGGCCGGGTCGAGATAGTGCAGACTGATGAGTTGCAGGTCGCTGGCGTCCAGGTGTTTGACGCCGATCGCCTGAGTGTAGGCCGCCTGTGCAGGGTCATAACACGCCTCGATCTTCGCAGCGCTTCGCTGCACCAGATCGGCAGCCTTGTCCCGCAGGGCGGTATCGCCCAGTGACTCGGCGATCTTGACGGCGGCGTGGCTGCCCGCCCAGTGGAACAGGTAGGTGTGACAATGGTGCTGCAGCCGCCCACGGAACTCCCAGATCCCCGCATCCGGCTCCTCGAACCCCGAATCCACGCGATCGAGCAGCTCGCGCACGAGGTCCAGGGTGTGACGGGTATCATAATGGCGCAGGCGCTTGTCGATGTACAGCGGCAGAAGACTGATGAGCACCTGCCCGTACATATCGTGCTGCCGCTGCCCCACCGCATTGTTGCCGATCCGCACCGGCTGATTGCCCCGGTAGCCCGCCAGCGCCAGACGTTGCTCCGTGGGCACCGGGTCACCGGTCGCCGTATACACCGGGTGGACGGCCGGGGCCTCCCGCAGCATGAGGTTCTGAACAAAGTGGAAGTACTTTTCCAGCTCCTCGAAGTGCCCGACGTCATTGAACGCCTTCAGGACGTAGTACGTGTCTCGCAGCCAGCAATAGCGATAGTCCCACGTCCTGCCGGACTGCGGCGATTCCGGCAGGCTGGTCGTGCCGGAGGCGACGATCCCCCCGGTGTCCTCATACTGGTGCAGCTTGAGCACCAGGGCCGAACGAATCATCGCCTCCTGGAAGATCGGCGTGATCGACATCGTCTTGACCCATTGGAGCCAGTACTTGCGAGTCTTCTCCAGGAATTCCTCGGCGGTAACGGCCAGGGGCGCCTCCAGCGGCGGGCCGTAACTGAACAGCAGGTAGCGAGGCTCGTTGAGAACAAAGGGCTTGGCGTCGGCCACGTAGCATAGTGGGATATCCGTCGTCAGACGCACGTGGCCGTCGAGGTTCAGATACCGGATGTGGTTGCTGCCGACCACCACCTCCGGTTCCGCGCGGCCGTAGTCGCCCACGGGGGCGCACCGGACGATGATTCGCGGCTGCCCTCGAATCGGCTCGATCTTGCGAACCAGCATCATGGGGCGGAAATAGCGATCATACTGGTAGAAACGAGGCGCGAAATCCGTCACCCGGAACGACCCGTCGGTCGCCCGGAAGTCCGTGAGCAGGATGTTCGTGTTCTCGACGTAACGCTGCTGCGTGGAGCACTCGTGCGGCGAGCGGATGGAGAACTCGCCGCCGCTGTCGGCGTCCAGCAGTGAGCCGAACAGAAAGCTGCTGTCGAACCGGGGCATGCACATCCACTGCACGGCCGCCTGGTCGTCGATGTACGCAATGTAGGAGCAGTTGCCCACAATCCCCAGCCGGTAGTAGTGACGTTGTTGAGTATCCATGGCGGCGCGAATCTTATTGGTTCCCTCGCCCCTTGTCCAGCCCAAATGAAGCGACGACCACCGTCGCCCGTCAAAACGCCGCCATCGGACGAGCTGATTCTGCTGGAATTCGTTGCACTGAACGTGTAGAAGGGACCTTGTTCGCCGCAGCCAAGTGGAAAATGAAGCATTGATGAAGCTCGCGTGCAAGAATGACACGACGGAACGGGTGGTGGTCGGCGTCCAGGCTATCGCTTCGCTGGCCGTCGTGGTGTCCTTCGCCCTGCGATTCGGCTTCTATCAACCTCTCCTGGCAACCCGCTTTCTGATCGGCGTTCTGGTCGTGATCCTCGTTACCCTGGTGATCTGCAAGACTGTCCGATTCCTGAACGCCGTGTCCAAACGGGAGTACCTCCTGGCCTATTGGTACGAGATCCCCCTGTTTCTCGCGCTCGCGATCGCTGTCGTCGGCGCGCGCCAATGGTCCCACCACGCCGATCCTGCCCGAATCCGACACTGGGCCGTGGGCTTGTACCTCATCGTGGACGTGACGACGAAGTTCTTCATGACCTCGGTCCGTCTGGCTGCCGCCGGCAGGAGCCCGACGCGCATCTGGGTGGCCAGCTTCGCGGCCCTGATCGCGACCGGCGCCGGACTGCTCATGCTGCCGAGAGCGACGTTGGGCACGGCGTCTCTGTCCCCTGTCGATGCCGTGTTTACCGCCACGAGCGCCACATGCGTCACAGGTCTGGTCGTCAAGGACATCGGCCGCGACTTCACCCTGATGGGGCAGTTGGTGATTCTCGCCCTGATCCAGCTTGGGGGCCTGGGCATCGTCCTTTTCGGCGCGGTTCTCGCCTTGCTCCTGGGGCAGGCTCTCAGCGTGCGCGAGTCGGTCGCGATGCGGGACCTGCTCAGCGAAGGCACGCTCGGTCACATCAGCAGGATGGTCGTTTTCGTCTTCATCACGACGGCGGCGTTTGAGGCGGCCGGCGCAGTGGCCCTGCTGCCCATGTGGAACGACATTCCCGGCCGGGTCCTGACCGTGCACGACCGGTGGTACTACAGCATCTTCCATGCCATCAGTGCGTTCTGCAACGCGGGTTTCAGCCTCTTCAGCGACAGTCTCATCGGCCACAGTCGGCGCTGGGGTGTGTACGCGGTCATCTGTCCGCTGATCGTTCTGGGGGGGCTCGGCTTTGGCGTCCTTTACGACGTGGGCGCCGTCGTCATCGACCGGATCTCGCGGGCGTACAAAGGACTTCGCAGCGAACATCCCGTCTTCCAGCAGGCTCCCCGGCGGATGCGACTGCAAACGAAGATCGTGCTGTCCGTCACCGCCTTGCTCATCGTCGCAGGAACGTTGGCCCTGTTTGGCTTCGAGAGGCTGACGGGCCAGGGTCGCGACGGGGGAGACTTCCGCATGTCGGAGGCCTTCTTCCAATCCATCTCGGCCCGGACCGCCGGGTTCAGCACGGTCGATATTGCCGCTCTGTCCGATGCCAGCAAGCTCATCTTGATTCTGCTGATGCTCGTGGGCGGGTCCCCCGGGGGCACCGCCGGTGGAGTCAAGACCGTGACCATCCTGGTGGTCGTCATGGCCGTAATCGCCACGCTTCGACGGCGCGACGAGGTCGAGCTCTTCCATCGTTCGGTCCGCTTCATGGTCGTTCGCCGGGCGGTCACCGTCATGGTGCTTTTCACCGTTGTCCTGTTTGGTGCGACCCTGGGCCTGTGCATCACGGAGGCGTCGCACCACTTCACCATGATGGAGATGTTCTTCGAGGTCGCCTCGGCCCTTGGAACGGTGGGGTTGTCCACCGGGATCACACCTTCGTTGACGGCGGCCGGCAAACTGATTATCATCATGACAATGCTCACAGGCAGACTCGGGCCCCTGACGGTGCTGGCCGCCATGACGTTCAATCTGAAGCCGGCTCGGTACAGTTACCCCGACGAGGCGATCGTCGTCGGCTGACACGGCCGTTTGGCAGGAGATGCGAGGTTCGCTATGCGTCGTTTCGCAGTGATTGGGTTGGGTCGATTTGGCCACAGGCTTGCCGTCGCTCTGACGATGAGCGGCGCGGAAGTGATCGCCATCGACAAGCAGAGGGATCAAGTGGAGTTGATTCGCGACCAGGTGGCCCATGCGGTCCGACTGGACGGAACCGACGTGGAAGCCCTCCGATCGCAGGGGATCGACAAAGTCGACGTTGCCACCGTGGGAATCGGCCAGGGCACACCCGAGGGTTTTGAGGCCTCGGTTCTGACCGTCGTGAACCTGCGTCAGATGGGCGTTGCGCAGATCTACGCCAGGGCCGAGAGCCTTGTGGCCGGCGAGGTCTTCTCCAAGATCGGCGCCACCGAGGTGATCTACCCGGAGATCGAAGCGGCCCAGCGCTGGGCCTACCGACTCATCGCTCCGCAGATCGATGAGAAGATCGACTTTGCTCCCGGCTACAGTCTCGCCCGGATCGAGGCGCCGCCGAGCTTCGGCGGCCGGACCGTCATGGATCTGGAGCTGCGTCCGAAATACAATGTGAATCTCGTGCTCATCAAGCGCAACGGCAAGGGATGGGCCGACAAGGACGAAGGCCCCGTCATCCACGTCCCCACACCGGAGACGGTCATCCAGGAAGGCGACATCCTCATGGTCGCCGGCTCCGACGCCGACCTGGCCCGTCTGCCGCAGGAATAGCCGGCAGAGGCTGTCGCCCACTCGGTCGCCTGTCCACTCGAATCGACCCCATGGTGCAAAAAAACCACGCAGGATGGGCTTTCACCCACGCAGACGATATGGGAATCTGTGTTGCCTCAGATGGAATTGGACATTCCCAGATTGAGTGGTAGTGAGTAGTTTGATACCCATTTTGAAAGGAATGTCCATGA
>JAFGJR010000330.1 GCA_016928975.1 Sedimentisphaerales bacterium
AGCCTACGGAGATCACTGCGGTGGGTCCATTTTCGATGCCGATTCTACTCCCCGACGTGGGGCCCTTTTACATGCCGATTTCCAGCTCAGTCCGTGGCTTGCCGGTGTTGCGGTACCAGGAGTTGCCGGCGGCCTGGTCGATCCAGCCGTCGCCGTCGACGTCGAACGCGGTTCCGCCGACGTCGGTCGCGCCCCCATCGCCCAGATCGTGCTGAATCCACTGGTCCGGGCCAGCGTACTCGAACCACCACGTTCTCTTGCGCTCGCCGACGACCCAATCCAGGTCGCCGTCCTTGTCGATATCGGCGAGCGAGGTCTGTCCCATCTCGTACCCGACCTCCGCGATCGTATGACACTCGAATCGCGGCATCGCGCCTCGCGCCGGTCCCGGCGTGAACGTGACGACGGCCAGAAACATTGTCACAAGAACGATTGGCTGGCTGCGGCGAGCGAACATATCTACTCCTTTCCCGGTCCTGGTTGTCTTGCGGCGGTTCGTACCTGGCCGACAGCATACCCCACGCGGGATTGACAAGCAAGTCCGCACCCCGGACGCCGAAACGTTCAAAAAGCACGACGCGGGCTCACTTCATTCGGCCACAACCCAAGAATGGCTCACACAAAGGCACGAAGATCACAAAGAAGACCGTTGCAGAGATATTCCTGGGTCTCTGTGGCTTCGTGGCTCCGTGTGAGAATCAAGTGTTTATCCTGCAAGGGTTTGCATCACGCAGGAATCTGCGCAGGAAGACGAGGCTCGAACAAGTGGTGGGACGAGTGGGCCGGGTTTTGCCGTTTTCTCTGCTTGACGTGCCCGACTGGACAAGCTATAACTGCGCCCGATAGTTGGAGCGGATTGCATGGTGGAAGTGCAAGAGCATCTGGGCCGAAGCAACGTCAGGACGACGATGATCTATACTCAATGTCCCCAATCGGGCACCGTCAGGCGTGCGAAGCCCCGTGGATGATTTGTAGAGGAGAAACGAAGGTGTTGTATGCGGAAACCATATATCACCCCACCCCAGGCGGGCCAGACATCCTAAGGGTTTGTAGTCACAAGACTTATGCCGACTCAAGTGGTGGGGTGTTAGGCCGCAACTTCGCGGCCCATAGGTGTTATGAAGAAACCATAAAACCGTTGTTGGGCAGACATGGCATGCTCGCTACGATGAGGTCGAAAGGAGGACCAGTGGCGCGGTATCGGGTGCACTACTTTTGGTCGATCACGTACTTCCCTGGAATGACTCCGTTCCACGAGAGCGGCGGCGCAGGAGACGATGTCATCGAGATTGACGCCGCCGATGTGAAACAGGCTAGAGAACTCGCTGCCGAGAAACTGGACCGGCAGCTTGCAGACGAGGTATCGCGACTCTCCGGCGATGATCGTTCCTACAATGTCAGCATCAAGAGGGTTGACTTGCTGTCGTGAGAGCCAGACTGCTGCCCAACAAGCCGATGCAGCGGACGCCGCTTCGCGTCGCCGCTGATCGGCAAGGCGTTCGCTAGTTGAATTTCGGAAGCTACCGGCTTTGCGCGTGGGAATTGAGAAGCCTGTGGCGTCTCGTGTGTTATGTGTCCGCTACGGGGTTGCGCTGATGCAGTAGAGGTGCTGCTTGCCTTTGAGGTAGATGCAGTCGGCGACGATGGCGGGGGAGGCGTCGATCTTGTCGTCGAGCTTATTCGTGGCCAGGATTTCGAACCGTTCGGCGTTGCGGATGACCTGGGTCGTGCCGTCGCGGCCGACGAAGTAGACACGGCCGGCGGCTCCTACCGGGGACGCGTAGATCTCCCCGACCTCGTTCAGCGGCTGTCCCGTGAAGTGGGCCTTGCCGGTGGCGGCGTCGTAGCACGAGATCACGGCCTTATTGACGGAGCAGACGTAGAGCTTGTCCTCGTAGAGAATGGGCGAGGGGACGTAGGGTGTTCCTTTGTTGACCTGCCAGCGGATGGCGTCGGTGCCGGAGAGATCGCCGGTCCGCCCGAGCTGAATCGCCTGTAGAGCGCTGCTGCGAAAGCCGCTCGTGCAGAAGACCATGCCGAAGCCGGCCACGGGCGTCGGGATGACGTTCTGCGTCTGGCCGCTGCATTGCCAGATCACCTCGCCCGTCCGGGCATCATAGGCGCGGATGAGTTTCGTTGCGCTGACGATCACCTGGATCGTGCCGTTCACATCCGCCGTGGCCGGCGTCGCCCAGGAGGTGACTTCATCGCGGGGCTGTTTCCACAGGATCTGGCCGGTCGTCTTGTCCAGCGCGTGGAGGAACGACTCACCCTCGTGGTCCATCACGACGATCAGTGCATCGCCCGCCAGAGCGGGGGAGCTGGCCTCGCCGAAAGCCATCTTCGTTGCCATCTTGCCCAGGTTCCGGCTCCATTTGTGCTCGCCGTTGAGATCGTAACAGTGGACGCCCCGAGAGCCGAAGCTCGCCCAGACGTGCGTGCCGTCCGTGACCGGCGAGTACGAGGCAAAACCGTGATTCGGGTGCGTGCCCTCGTGCGGGACCTCCTCGCGGGCGGTCTTCTGCCAGAGGATTCGGCCGGTCGCACGGTCCATGCAGACCACGTCGAACTTGTACACGTTCTTCGGCGCCCGCCCGCCGTGAAACGGCACAGGAGTGTTTGCGTCGGACGTCGGCGTTGGCGTGCCCAAGCGATCCGTCTTGACGGCGGTGAGGAAGAAGATCTTGTCGGCCCATACGACCGGGCTGGAGGTCCCTTCGCCCGGCACCGGGACCTTCCATTTGACGTTCTGCGTTTCGCTCCAGGTCAAGGGCGGCTGGCCCGTCGGTGCAACGCCACAGGCTCGCGGCCCGCGCCACGCCGGCCAATAGTCATCCGCCGACTCCGCGTGGATCGTGCCTGCCCATAGTGCCGAAACGAGGATAGAAGCCGTGATTGTCTCTGTGATTGCGCCCACTGGATTTCCTCCCGTAAGCTGTTTCGTGTGTACCGATCATCGCCCCAACCAGGAAGGTGCGACCTACCTGCGAGTGTGCCCAGGATAGCAGATTATCCCAGGTCGTGCAATGGGATTGATGCCGGGCCCGGCGCATTGTATTCTTGTGATGAATCCGGTACCGTGAAGGGGACAGGTCACAGACCTGTTTGCCACGAGCAGTGCGCGATGAACATGTGAGGACGATCTATGGCACGCAAGCGTTCGATTTCACGTCGTCATACACTCGCCGGCATGGGTGCGTTGGGCGCGTCGGCGTTCCTTGCGTCTGCAAGGTTGTCGGGAGAGACGCAAGATCTTGCGTCTCTACGTGGTGCCGCCACAGATACTCGGGTCAATCCGGCGATTGTCGAGAAGGTGTTCAGAACGACCCTGATCGACACGCACGAGCACCTGATCGAGGAGAAGGAGCGGCTGGCCGCCTCGCACCCGCGCGTTCAGGCGGACGATTGGAGCCTGCTGCTGAATCACTACCTCAATTCGGATCTGCTCGTGGCGGGGATGCCCGAGGAAGCGTACGACCGATTCTTTTCGCGTGAAACGAATCCAGTGGACAAGTGGCGCATCCTGGAGCCGTACTGGCCGGCCGTGAAGAACACCGGGTACGGGCAGGCCGTGCGCATCGCCGTGCAGCAGATCTACGAGGTACAGGATCTGTCGGCCGAGACCGTCAAGAAGGTGCAGGCGGGTTACGAGCGGACGCGGGCGCCGGGATTCTATCGACGCATCCTGTCCGACCTCGGCAGGATCGAATCGTGCCAGGTGAACTGCCTGAGCAGGCCGTTCAATGAGTCGGACATGCCCACGCTGCTGATGCAGGACCTCAGTATCGTCGGGATGTTCGCCGGGCCGGACTTCAACGGCTTCGGCAAGCCGACCGGCATCGAGGTTCGCTCGTTGGCCGATTGGCATCGCGTGATCGACTGGTGGTTCGACAAGTATGCGAAGTATGCCGTCGCGGTCAAATCCCAGAACGCCTATAGCCGCGACATCGACTATGAGCAGGTCCCGGCGGAGAAAGCCGAGACTGTCTTCCAGAAGCGACTGGCGAATGAGCCCCTGACAGCCGACGAGCGAAAGGCCCTGGAGGATCACCTGTTCTGGTACGCGGTGAACAAGGCGACCGAATGCAAGCTGCCGGTCAAGCTGCACACGGGCTACTATGCCGGCCAGAACTACATGCCGCTCGGCCGGCTACTGCACAATGCCGGCTCCGTTACGGACCTGTGCCGTGCGGCACCGCAGACCCGGTTCGTCTTCATGCACATCTGCTATCCGTACTACGAAGAGCTTCTCGCCGCTGCCAAGCACTATGCGAACGCCTACGTCGATATGTGCTGGTCCTGGATCATCAACCCGGTGGCGGCCAAGGACTTCCTGAAGAAATTCCTGGTGACCGCGCCAGCCAACAAGATCCTGACCTTCGGCGGCGACTATATCCCCGTCGAGCCCGTCCTCGGCCACGCGGCAATCGCCCGTCGGGGCATCGCCCTGGCCCTGAGCGAGCTGGTCGAGGAAGGCTGGCTGACCCTGGCCGACGCCATGGACCTGATCGACCCCATCATGCACAACAACGCCCGCCATATCTTCAACCTGTCGGAGAAGGCCCGCCTCCTCCAAAGCGTATCCTGGACCTGACCTGCCTTCTCGTGGATTCCGTTGCGTCGACAGACGCGACGTGTTAGCATCGTCGCAGCAAGCGAAGGAGAATCGGATGCTGCGAGTGTTCGGGACACTTGGCCGGGGCGGCCTGAAGACGCCGATGTTCTATTCCCCTGTGGTCAATCGTGGACCGCCGGGCGTTTGCCGTCCGGTTGATGGGCTCTGAGCCAATCCGGGAGATCGTTGTGCTGATTCGTACAAGTAGTATCTGCAAACCTACAGAGAAGCGACGAGTGGGAACGAGTCACGACGCAATGCCCTTTGGACTGAGGAGAAAGAAAAATGCCTGGAATGGAACTGACAGCGCAGATGCCGACTGGAACGCCGCAAGATTTGCACAAAGGATATGACTTCATCGACACCGGCGCGATGGGTGACTGCGTATCCGTTATCGTCGGTTGGAATCCGAATGCCAAGGGCTACATGGCTAACATGCGAGGATTTCACGGTTGGGGCGGTCTGCCCAACGTCAACTTCAAGGCTTTGTTCCGAGGAGTAGACAACAACAAGAGCACACAGGTCTGGATGATATCAGGATCGAGCAACAATTACCTAAAAGGCAGTTTTGGGATAGAAGGCAACCGCGCACGGATACATGAGGAGGTGCAAAGAGCCGGTCTCACCGAGGTTCGTCAGATCCGCTGTATTCACGGTGTTCAGCAAGCGCAAGTCAACCGCTTCGGAGTGTGTACCAGGCGGTGAGGGACTCGCGGCGGTTGCCATCACTCGGGCCTGCTTTCAGGACACCAAACGACGCTGGGAAGCGGCCCGGAGACAAACCAAGCCTGACGAGCCGCGAGGTCAGCCCGCGATCTCGAAACAAAACAGGCCGCGAGGGTGAGTCGTGGCCCGTGTGGTTGCGGTGATAAGGTTCTGGAGGCTGCTCAGAGCGTGTGGCGTCTGCGCAGCCAGCCGACCAGACCGGCGCCCAGTCCCAGCAACGCCAGAGCGCCGGGGGCGGGAATCGGGCTGGCCGTGATGATTCTCACGTCGTCTATGCCGGACGTGGTGAACAGATTCACAGTCACGACGTTGCCGGCGAAGCTGGCGACATCCTGATAGGTGTCCTGTGGGATCTCGAGCCTGCGAAACGCCGGGTCGGCGTCATAGAATGCCGCTCCCAAACCCACGGACGTGTCGCTATTGGTCAGCAGGGAGTAGGTGCCTGTGTCCTTTGTAGCATAGATCAGCCCCAGCACGGGCTGGCCGAAGGTGATGGTGCCGTGACCCTCGTACACGGAGGTCGGCGCGCCAACCGGGTCGAAGTGTACGATGTAGCTGGTCACTGCTGTTCCCGCCGCGATCGTGCCGCCGTCGGACAGCGTCAGGGGGGCTGCAAGCGTGATATCCTCGTTCTCGAGGAAGACCTGGGTCGTGTTCGCCGCGGTGACTTCGCGCGCCAGGGAGGTGGAAAGCTGGCCCATGTAGACCAGAGGCGCCGCAATGTTACCGGGCGTCACGCCCAAATCGGCCACCGTGGGCGCGCCATAGCTGCTCGCCGCAAAGACGAGGATTGCCACTATCGCTGCTCTCTTCATCACTCACTCCTTCTTCTCCAGCCATGCCCATGCGCGCATGGCATCTACCACCAACGCTCCCGGCAACGCGCAGACCACCCAGCGTTGCCTATATTGCCCATTTTCTCGAAATACTCAGCGCATGTCAAGCATAAATTCACAATTTTTTCCGAGATCGAAGGAGCATGTAGTGCTCCCCGGCTGTCATGCACAATCGGCGCCCGAGCGAGAGATCATCGCCTACGCCGGCAAGCGGGGCGCCACCTACAGGTTTCCGCCTTCCGGCATGCCTGCTACACGCCCGAGACGACTACGTCGGTGAAGACCAGGCTCGGTGTCCGTATGGAGGAGTAGGGCCACGGATCGTTCGCCACCTCCGCGAGCTTGTGCCAGAACTCCAGGTGGTTGCCGGCGATGTTCATCTCCGCGACGGCCTGCACCGGCTCGCCGTTCTCGAAGAGCTTGCCGATGATGCCGACCGAGGAGTCGCCCGTGGTCGAGTTGGAGTTGCCGCCGATGAAGCCGGTGATGAAGATCCCCTTGCCGAGGTCCTTCATGATCTCCTGCACGGACCGCTTTCCGGGCGGAATGATCAGATTCGATGGTCCGCCGGTCGTCGGTTCCCAGCCGAGCTTGCGGCTGTAGTACCAGTCCACGTAGAAATCCTTCAGTACGCCGGCTTCGATCATGACTCGCCTCTTCGCGGCGAATCCGTCGCCGTCGAAAAGGGAGCTGCCCAGTCCACCGACGACGAGCGGGTCATCGATCAGCGTCAGGCGCTCGCTGGCGATTTCCTGGCCTTTCTTGTCCGCCAGGAAGGATCGCTTCTGCTGGATGTTGCGGCCGTACATGGCCGAGAGCAAGCCACTGAGAATCCTCGGAACGTTCTGGTTCTCGATGATGACCGGCAGAGTTGCCGTGTCGATCTTTCGGGCGCCGAGCAGATCGAGCGTGCGTTCTGCCGCCAGGGCCCCGATCCGTTCGGGCGCGGGCATGCCTTTTCGGCTGACGGACGCCGCGGTGCTGTAGCCGTTCGGCCTGCGGTCGCCCTCATCCTGGACGGTCATCTCCGCACCGGCATAGAAACTCGTGGACTCCTGGACGCCTTCGAAACCATTGCTCGTCAGGGTGATCGACTCGGCGCGGCTGTCATGCTGCCCGGCGGTGACCGAGATCACCTTCGGCCCACCCTTGGCCAAACAGGCCGCCTCGATCGCCTTGACCGCATCGTGCCGCTGCTCGGGCGTCAGCGCCTCATAGCTTGCGTCGCGAATGCCCAGGTCGATGCTGGGCCGGCCTTCATAGTACCGTGGGTCGGGCAGCGTGCGGTAGGGGTCCTCCGCCAGCAATTTTGTCGAGGCCACCGCCCTGGCAATGAAGTCCTTCAACGCCTGCCGGCGCAAGTCCGACGTGCTCTGCGCCGAGTATCGCTGGTTCACGTAGGTCTCAATCCCGAGGTTTTTCGTGGAGGCCTCCTTGATCGTTTCGGGTTTGCGGTCCCGGTACTGGATTTCCACGAATCGCTCCTGCTGAATCGCAACGCGGCAGGCATCCGCGCCGGCCGTCTTTGCGGTCTCAATCGACCACTGCGCCAGATCGTACAGCTCCTTGTTCATGCTCTCTTCTCCCCGGCTCAAGCCTTCAAGCCACCGACGGTCATCGACTTCACCAGACAAGTCGGCAGGCCGAAACCGACGGGCACCGCCTGTCCATCCTTGCCACAGTAGCCGGCACCGCCCTGGTACATCTCCAGGTCGTTGGCCGCCATCGTGATGTTCCTGAGCATCTTCGGGCCGTTGCCCATAATGTTGACGTCCTTGATCGGTGCGGTCAGCTTGCCGTCCTCGATCAGGCGGCCCTGGGACACGTAGAACGCGAAATCGCCTTCACCGATCTTGACCTGCCCATTGCTCACGTCTTTGACGTAGATCCCTTTGCCTGCGCTCTTGATCACCTCTTCCGCCGTCGCGGGCCCCGCGAGCATATAGGTGTTTCGCATGCGAGGCAGGACGTAGTGCTCATAGCTTTGCCGCCGGCCGTTGCCCGTCGGTTGCACCTTGTAGTGCTTCGCGGAGATCCGGTCGTGCATGTAGCTGCGCAGGATGCCATCCTGGACCAGGACGGTCCTCTGGCCCGGCACGCCTTCGTCATCGACGTTGAGCGAGCCGGTCAGGCTGGGGTTCGTGCCGTCGTCGACGATGGTGACAAACGGCTCGGCCACCTGCTTGTCGATCATCGTCGCATAGGTGGAGATGCCCTTGCGGTTGAAGTCCGCCTCCATGCCGTGACCGATCGCCTCGTGCAGCAGGATTCCGGTGACTCCCGGCCCGAGCACGACCGGCATTTCGCCCGCCGGTGGCTGCACGGCCTCAAAAAGGACTACGACCCGGTCCACCGCCTCATTGGCGACCTGATCGACCAGCGCCGGCGTGTAGAACGAGAAGTCCTTTCGACCGCCGAGGTGCCACGCCGCCTGTTCCGGCCTGCCGTCTTTGACGGCTACCACGCTGGCCAGGAGCCAGTCCTTTGGCAGCAGGTCCTCCGCCTTGACGCCGTCGCTGCTGACCACCATCACCCGCTTCTGCTCGTCATGGAAGACAGCGTTGACTTTGACGACCAGTGAAGACCGGGCAAAGCACTTCTCATTCAGAGACTGCACCAGCGGGAGCTTGGATTCCAGAGGCACCGACGTCAGGAGCCTCTCCAGGGGGTAATGATTCGTGAACCTGGGTGTGACAAACTCGCCTGCCGGCTCGTGCGCCGACGCATCGGCTATCGTGGCGGCCGTCGCGGCGGCGGCGAGCATGGATTCCGCCGTCAGGTCCTGCGTGAACCCGTACCCGACCTGATCGTCCCGGACCGTGCGGATGCCTGCGCCGAGGGACACGCTGCTATAGGCCTGGTTGACCTTGCCGTCCTCCAGCACGACATAGTTGGCGATCGTGTGCTCGAAGTACAAGTCCGCGAAATCGCCGCCTTTGGACAGCGCCCTGGCCAGCACGCGCCGGCACACGTCGTCCGTGATGCCGAACGCCGATTCGAAGTACCCCTTCTCGTCGGCCCGAGCCAGACTGTGCCATCCCGCGGGCAGCAACGATCCCACGGCTGCCGCCGAGGCGACCGCTCCTGTCTGTTTGAGAAATGACCGCCTTGTGAATGTCCTCATACAACCTCCCTGACGCTTGTCGTCTGTATTGGCTACCTGATTTTGCAGCTGATGGTCATGCCGTCGTTCTTCTCCATTGAGGCGCGGATTGTGACGGTGTCGTAGTCGGGGCTGTTCTGGACGTAATCGAGGAAGTCCTTCATGGCGCGGGCGGATTGGATGACATTGTCGGCCACGACGACGGCACCCACCTTGAGCTTGGGCTCGAGGATCTTGAGGTACTTGAAGTAGTCCCGCTTCAGCGCGTCGATGAACACGAAGTCGATCGGGCCTTCCAGGTTGGGCAGGGTCTTAAGGGCGTCGCCTTCCACGACGGTGACCACCTTCTCCAGGCCGACCTTTTCCAGGTTCTCGCGGGTCTCCTGGACGGCCGCCGGGTCAATGTCGTGGGTCCACAAGTGCCCGCCGGTCCGCTCGAAGGCGATTCCCATATTGATTGCGCCGTACCCGCTGGCGGCGCCGACCTCGACGCCTCGCTTGGCGCCGGAGCTTTCGATCAGGATGCGAAGCATCATCGCGTCGCCCGGCGTCGTGTTGAGACTGGTGCGATGGAAGTTGTCGACGAACTGTTTCCTGAATTCAGGACTCATTCTGTTCTGCTCCCCGGCATAGACGCACAGAGTGGCAAGGACCACCACGATAGCACACGACATCACGGCGACGAAGCGATGATTCTTCATGAAGGACTCCCCAAGAGCATTTGTGATTTACGATTCGGCGACGCACTTTTTCAGCTTCACACCTCAGACTTGACGCTTCACACTCTGCGTCTTACGCCACCTCGGCCAGAGCGGCATTCATCTGCCGGATGGCCTCGTCGATTTCGGCGGCGCTCTTGAAGCCGATGGTGACGCAGTCGAGCAGGCCGCACTGCATGGCGAAGCGGATGGATTTCTCGCGGTCCTCGGGCCTGGTGAAGTCGCCCTCACCGACGATCTTCATGCCAATGACGCCCCGGCCTTTCTCGTGCATGCGCTTGAGCTGCTCCATCACGGCCGGCACATGCGACGCGTCGCTCCGGGCGTTCCACGATTTGGCATCCGGCGTGTCCATGTGGGCGCCCTGCGGATTGACGCGCACCAGGTGGACATCGACCCAGTCGAGCTCGACGCCCCGCGCCAGCGCGGGCAGGCTGTGGCAGGAGACGCCATGAGCCCGGATGATCTTCTTGTCCTTCGCCTCTTGCATCGCGTCCATCACCCGCTTTCGTTGCTCGTCCCAGTCCGGGGTGATCGTGCAGTGGACGAGCAGGCTGTCGATGTAATCGACGCCGTACGTCTGGCGGTACTTGTCGATCTCCTCCAGGGGGTTGTCAGGCGCGCCGCCCATCTTGGTCTGGAGGAAGAGCTTTTCTCTCGGCAGGCCCGCGATGGCTTCTTTGAGCATGCCGTGCGTTCGATACGACCGGGCGATGTCGATGAACGTGATGCCCTGGTCATAGGCATACTGGACGAGACGGTTGAAGCCCTCCTGGCCCAGTTCCTGCTGGACGCGGCCCGAGTTGGTGCCACAGCCGATGCCCAGCCGGCTGATCTTGATGCCGGTCTTGCCCAGCGGCACCTGATCGATGGCGGTCTTCTTCGGCCCGGACCACCCGACCCTCGCCGCCACCGGCGACAACAGAATCCCGCCCGCCACCGCCGCCGTCCGTTCGATGAATTGTCGTCTGGTAAGTTCTCTTCGATGCATGAGTGACTCCCCATATTGTCGTTGCGTCTTCACCGCTCCGGTTCTCTGTCGTCCGTCCAGCGCCCCACGTAACCCGGGGCCCCTCCATCCTGCCAACCCCGCCCCCGAAACGCAAGCTTTTTGTCGCTCAATACCTTGATTCGACCGCCAACCGTGCTATCATGTCCATAGTTGATGAAACAGACGCGGACACTGGGAGTGTCATTCTGTAAAGGGGTAGACGACTATTCCCAGGCTCGCAGAAGAACTCGTTGCTCAGTCTCGCGTGATTGCGAAGGGTCGTCGCATACGCGACCTGGGGAGACTCCTGAAGAAGTATGGTGGGATGCCCTCCATGTGGACCAAAAAGAGCAGCCCAGTGGTCGAGATCGGCGGGGGCAAGTACGAGTATCACTGGTATGAGCATCATGGACTCGGGAAATTCGAGGTCAAGAAGAAGAAGGTCAGAGACGTATGATTGTGAGATTGAAAGAGAAGAGCCCTGAGTTCCCGGATCTCACGCCGGATCAGCCGTACTTCGTCATAGGAATTGAGGCGAATGACTATCGCATCCTGAACGATCACGGTAAGCCGTACCTTTATCCTCCGGGTTTATTTGAGGTAATCGACTCGCACGAGCCGAGCATTTGGATCACCGAATATGGCGATGACGGAGAGCGCTATTCCTATCCGGCGGAACTGAATCAAGCAGGGTTCTTTGAAGACTATTTCGACGGGAAAGACGACGCTCTTTCCACCTTCTGGCACGTGGTGAACAAACGCCTGTCCGAGGCAGCTTGAGTATGATTCACGACCTTGTTGCAGCCGTTTACAGGGGCGGCTATCGCATCGAACTCCAATTCGACGATGGCGAGCGGGGAGTTCTTCCGGGGGTTCTTCGGTCAACGAAGAACTCGGCACGCCGGCCTGGGAAACGATCATGAGTATTGATGGTTACCTTCGCCAGTTCATAGAGGGTAGCGGCAAGAACAAGGGAAGGCGACCTGGAGAGCGGTACGCCTCTTTTGACTATTGCTTCAACTACTTTCAGCAATTCCGAGATGACGGGCGATTAGCCAACATGGCTGATCAAACCAACCTCGAATTGTCATGTCTTCATCTTGCGTTCTATCTTGCAAGCTGGGGGATGTTTCGTGGTTCATCATTCCTCCTTGAAAAGAGCGTCAAGTTCTTTGAGCCGCTTGTCGTCGCCATATCTAAGATGCCGAAGGGTATCTGGGCTGTAGATGCTGACAGATACACGGACGACAACATTACACTGTTGATCGAGTGCGCCGATAGGACTGCCGATGGCCTTGGCAGGGACAATAGACCGACGGACACACTGGTCACGAAGATCATGCTTGGAGTCTTTGGGAATGTCCCGGCATTCGACGGCAATTTCAAGAAGGGTTTTGGCTGCTATTCGTTTGGGGAGAGGAGTCTGAGGATGATCGGTGACTTCTACGAGGATCACAAGGCCCGGATCGACGCAGAAGTCATCTACACGTTTGACTTCTCTGGAAATGAGACGAGGCGGCGGTACACAAAAGCAAAGATCATCGATATGATCGGCTTCATCAAAGGGCAAGAGATGTAGAGGGCCGGCAAGCACCCAGACTCTACAGATTCCAGACCGGGCTCCGCCAGGTCGGGTTCTGACATCAAACAACTTGTGGATCGTGGGCCGACGTAATGCTATGATGAGCGAGAATCTCATAGGAGCCTGATTATGCCAGTCATTGCTCGTTTTTACGGGATTGTCATCAAGATGTACTTCAGCCAGAGCGAGCATGGCGTCGCGCATTTTCACGCTGTTTATGGGGAGTTCAATGGCGTCTTCAATGTCGAGACTCTGGAGATGATGGAAGGCGATCTGCCAATAAGGGCGCAGCGGCTGGTCAAGGACTGGGCATCGCAATACCAGCGAGAGTTGCTGCGAATGTGGCAGACCAACGAATTCATGCAGTTGCCCGGTTTGGAGTAACAAGATGAACGCTCCCAAGGTTGAATCAGTCAAGCCGCTGGAAGGCAGGCGGTTGTTGGTCAAGTTCGTGAATGGCGTGGAGAAGGTCTACGACTGCAATCAACTGCTGCATCTGGAAATGTTCCAGTCGCTCAAGAATGAGGCGTTCTTCAAGTCGGTAAGAGTTGACACTGGGGGGTACGGCGTTTCCTGGAACGACGATGCGGACTTGAGTGAATACGAGTTGTGGGCCAATGGCAAAGAACCTGCATTGGCGGGGTGACGGTTCAGGGTTCCTGTGAGGTTCCGGTGAGGCGTTGGAGGGCGGCGTCTTTGTCTTTGGGGGCCATGTGGCTGTGGCGGACGGCTTCGGCTAAGGTGGCAATCGTCTGGTCGTAGGTGCGGCGGTCGACGGGGTAGGGGGTGGCGTCCTTGCCGCCGTGGGCGAAGGAGTAACGAGCGGGGTCCTCGTAGGAGGGCTTGGCGCCGTAGATCACCTCGCCGACTAAGGACAGGGCGCGGACGGTCTTGGGGCCGACGCCTTCGGTGGCGACTAATTGCTCGTAATTCTTCGGGCGGGCGTCACAGAGCAGGCGGAGGATCTTTTCCAGGTAGCGGCTTTTCGAGAAGTCCTCGGCCAGGACCGGGTGCTGAGTGAACTCGGTGTTCTCCAGTTGCAGGAAGGTCAGTTGCTCGCCTTCTTTCCGCAGGCTCACCATCTTACTCAGGGGCGAGGCGTGGGCGCGGAGGATTTCGATATCCTTCATCAAGGGCTGATAGCTGGCGTCCACCATCTCGACGCTGAGCTGCCGGCTCGACTCACTGTCGCGTGCGGTCAGGTTCAGCAGGTACTGCCGGCGGCTTGGGGCGACGATACCGGTGTGCGGCTCGCAGACAAGGTCGTGGACGTTCTCGGAGAACCAGTGATAGCGGCGAGCGGAGGCGTCGGCCTCGTTCATGCCCTGTTGCACGACCGCCCAGGCGCCGTTACGCGAGAAGAAGAATGCGTGGTGGTAGATCTGGTAGCCGTCCTGGACGAGCGAGTTGTCCACCTTGGCCGCCATGCGCGAGTTGTAGATGAGATTGTCCACGGCCCCGTCGGGCAGGCTGAGGGTATCGCCCCAGGCGGTGATCTCGTCGGGGGTCTTGCGCGAGGTTTTTCCCTTGCCGCCGCAGATGAACAGGCCGAGGTCCTTCTCCTCGTGGCGGATCGCCTCCTTCAATGCCGCCGTCAGGATCGTCGTCAGGCCGGAGGCGTTCCAGTCAAAAGCCAGCACCGTGCCGAGCGACTGAAACCAGACGGGGTCCGCGATCCGTCGCACGAACTCATCCGGCCCATACTCGGCCACCAGCACGCGGACCATCTGCCGGCCCAGCTTGACCATCCGCTGGAACAACCACGGCGGACACCGGCCATGGTCCAATGTGAATGTGGCAACTCCTCGACGCATGTGACCTCATAGCCATCACGTCACCAACCGACCATCTTCGCATTGTACCGCCTCCACAAGGCTGTAGCCATTTCGTTGGAACTGAATTCGATGCGGATGGGTGAAGGCAGGGGGGGAATCCCATTTCTGCCAAGCACTGTCCCCGGGCCTGTGTGATTGCCCCACAGCTCGCGGGGCTTGCCGAACATGGCGTGTTGCGAGCGCTGGCAGGGTCAACGCGGAAGGCGTCGGCGGCGGCTATCTCTGCCGCCGCCGTCTTTGCAGTACTCTCCCCACTACCGGCCGACGTTCTTCCGCTGAAGCGCCTGGTGGTCAGCATCGACCTGTTGGATCTTCTGCTCGGTAGTCACGAGCTTCTCAGGGGCATTCATTTGTTCATACAGGGCCTTCAGTTGCACGAGGGACAGCTTCCGCATCGCGATGCCGACGAGCTGAACGATGTGCATGCCTTCGGGATCGCGATTCAGCAACTCTCCGAGATGCAGGGCGGCTTCAAGGGTCCTTTCGGCGGCCTGATAGTCTCCCGCCGATTGCCCGGTCTTCGCTCGGTCAATTAGCTCAAAGCACATCTTTCGGAGCATGTTGCACGATTCCAGGACGACCGGCATGACCTGCTCTCGTTCGTCCTGTTTCATCTTGACGAGGTCCGGCTCGGTCAACGTGAGCACATAGGGCTCGTTTTCGAATGTGATTTGTGCGTTCCAGTCGACGTCCAGAATGCTCTCGACGCCTTCGTTGGTCTGACCATTGGCCCAGAGTCGAAGTGCGGCGGCAATCTTCTTGCCTTCCTGGGAGTCCTCGGCGGCCGGCTTGACATCGCTCCGGCTCATCAGGTTGGACAGAGCATAGCCGGATGGAACCGCCATGCTGAAGAGAGACTTGTCCGGGTCCGGATCCACAAGGAAATTCTCCAGGGTGAACACCAACTGGTTTCCGGGCGGCTTCAGCGCCGTCGAAACAATCTCCACCTTCAGAGGGAGGCCGGAATTGACCTGCGCCCACAGGGTGATCTCGTTGCGGAAGTATGCGTCCTGGTGCGCAAGAGTGAATCCGTGGGCCTTCATGCCTTCGACGGTCGCCTCACCCAGATCATCCTCTGCTCCGGTGCGCAGGCGCCACAGCTCCTCTATCGGACGCGAGCACAGCAACAGGAGTTGATCGGTTCCCGTATTGCGCGACTGCTCAAGCCCGTTTGTGTAGCGAACGGTCTTGGACGGATGGAGCAGGAGCAACGATTTCCGCGATTCGAGATTCACGATTGTGGTGGCGTTTTCCGGCCCGGCTGTGTCATCGAAACGCGCGCGTCCCTGCTGATACACGCTGCCTCGAACCGTCTTCTGGGCGTCGCCGGAACGAATCGTCAGATCGAAGCTGTAGCTGCTCCTTTGAAGGTGATCGAGGACCTCCGCGAGGGCGATGCCGGCCCCGGTCCCGTGCCAGAGCGATGCTGCCAGGATGATCCCGGCGAGCGTCACGACCGCCGCGGCGGCGAGTTTGGCTGATGAACTGTTCATGATAAGCCTCCATATCCTCGGCTTTCGCCGGGGTGATCTGCGTTCCACGGCTTTCCCATAGGCTGTCTTCACTGTCTCGAAGACAGCCTCATCGGAAGCGGCGTTGGTCCGCACCACCGCGCTGTGGAACAGTTGTCTCATCTTGTCTGCGGAATTCACGTTTCCACCTCACTGTTGAGCAATGCCCGCAGCTTCTCCATGCCATACCGGTATCGCCCCTGCACAGTGTTGACCGATGTATTCTGGATTTCGGCAATCTCTCGAAACTCCATGCCTGCTTGGAATCGCAGCGTCACGGCCTCTCGCTGCTCCAGGGGCAGTCTGGACATTGCCTTTGTGATTTGCTGCATCTGTTCGTTCACTACGGCCCATTGATCGGGCGGACGGACTCGCGTGGTCTTTGTCGCCGCCCCGTCCGGTTGGGCCGCTTCGCGACGCCGGCAATCGCGCCGGAAGGTCCGAATCCGATTCACCAGACACGTGATCAGGAAGTTCTTCAGGTTGCCGTGATCGCTGATCCTGTCGAAGGACTCCGCCAGCTTCAGGAATACATCCTGAACAGCATCCTCTGCATCGTGAATATCGCCCATCAGGAGAATTGCCAGCCTGAGCAGACCGAGTTTGTGCCTGTCATAGATCAGCCGCAGGGCATCGACCCTGCCCCGTCGGAGTCTCGAGATGAGCCGTTCTTCTTCCCGCATGGCGCCCAAGCTGTCCTTGAATCGCGATTCTCTGCCCTATTACACTCCGAAACCGGGTACTTGCGTATGGGCCGGACAAAGAAATCTGCAGAAATGGACCTCACAGGGGTGATGAGTGCCAACAGAAGGGGCCGGGTGGATGACCCGGCCCATAGGAGAATCGCCACGCTTTCACGCGGCTATTTTGGCAGGTCCTTTTCGAGCTCGGCCAGGGTCGCCGCGTCGACCGTCTCGGCGTGCAGGCTGCCGAAGATGACCCGGTACTGGTCGTCCGAGAGCTTCCATCGCAGCAGGACTTTGTCGGCATCCTCGGGCGTCACGATGTTGCCGTAGTACACCGGGTCCTTCTTGTCCTTCACGAGCGTCATGTAAAACATCGCCACGCCCTGAACCGGCATCATCGCATTCATCACTTTCTTGGTTGTGTTGGCAGTTATCTGTTTGAGTGCCTCGTCCTTCGATACGCCACTCTCGAGCAACTTCTTGAGGGTGACGTCGTCCTTGCTGTTCGCGTCGGCGATCTTGGTGGTCTGTGACATGAGAGTCACATAGTCCAGCTTCTCCGGATATCGGCCGGTCCGATCGCCGAGCATCTTGAGGCCTTGGATCGCAGTCTCTTCATTGATCGCCGGCATTTTGATGGTGCCGCCGGGCATCGCCGTGTAGTCAGCCGGGATGACCGGCTTGAACGTCATGCCGTCCACCGGATAGTCCCACTGGAAGTCGTGCACCACGCCGTGCACCTGCATCTCGCCCATCTGCATGCCGATCTCCGACCGCACTGGAAGCTGGGTCTTGACGTCGACCCAGATCTTCACGTCCACCGTGCCCATCACCCCTCCCAGATAGTTCGGATCGGTCGTGCGGAACCCCTCGACCACGACGCCGTCGATGCGGCTGCGGCCCAGGCTCTCGTACTTGCAGTTCAGGATCTGCTGGAGCATTGCGCCGGGATCATTGTTCTGCTGGCGGGACCTGGCGAGCAGGGTGTCGTCGAGGGCCATGCGAAGGTACGTTTTCTGCTCCGGCATGATGGAGATAATGGCCTTCTCCTGGGGCAGCATGTACGTCTCGTTGCGAGACATCTTTCCGCTGTTGGGGTCCACCGCGCCCATGGTCATCTTCATGCCGGCGTCCTGTGCGGACAGGATGGTGGCCTCCATCGTCTGATTCATGGGTGTGCCGGTGGGGCTTTTGCCGGTGACGGTCATCGTCATCTGGTACATGTACGCGGTGATCTGCTGGACCTGGGTCAGCACGTCTGCCAGGGCAATGCCTGACCCCGTGCCCCTCCAGAGGGTCAGACCCAGTGTGGCGGCGATGATAACGGCCGCGGCGACAGCGAGTTTTGCGATTGGACTTTTCATGGTCATTCTCCATCGACTCCATGCGAGTGTTTGGTTCTGTTGGGTCTTCTGCCGAGCCTGGAGCATGTCTTCATAGACCTGCTCGTCCGCATCCGGCCGGATGCTCAGCTCGGCCCTCTTGAACAACTGGCGAATGTCATCCGCGGGCTTCATTCGTGTACCTTGCCGTTTAACACGGACCGTAACCTTTCGATTCCATACCGGTATCGGCCTTTGACCGTATTCACCGACGCCTTCTGCAGTACGGCGATCTGCGAAAACGTCAGGTCCATCTCCATGTGAGAACAGATCACTTCGCGTTGCTCGTATGGCAACTGCTGCAGAGCTTTGCTCAGCAGCGACATCTCTTCGCTGAGAATTGCCCACTGCTGGGGCTCCGCCTCGCGAGAGGGCAGCAGGTCCGCCTCATCGAGCGGGCCTTCGCCGTGCCGGTTGCCGTCACGCACGTGGTTGCGCACCCGGTTGAGCACGCTGGCGACTAAGTAACCCTTGAGGCTGCCAGTCAGCCCGATGCGGTCGGCCGACTGCGCGAAACTGACGAACACATCGTGGACGATGTCTTCCGCCGTGTACAGATTGCCGACCAGCGTCATGGCGTACCGCAGCAGCTCGACTTTGTACTTGTCGTAGATCTGCCGCAGGGCCTCCGGACGGCCCCGCTTGAATCTCAAGATCAGCAGCTTCTCTTCCATCATCGTGCACGCGTATCAGAAGAATGTCCACTCTTCACCCTATTACACACGCAAACCCGCCCGTTGGGTATATGCTGATGCGACGATTCTTCGCGAATGCACGGGTTTGGAGAGGTTCTGCGTGTGGCGGGTGGCGTCGTCAAGGCCGAAGACCTTGGCGACTCGCTGTCGTGAGTCAAAACTCGGGCGTCCTCTCACAATCCACTTCGTTCTCTTCACTTGCCCCCAGTCCCATTCAACAAACCAGGTACGGTATCTGACAGGAAGCGTTTGGTCCTCTCGTATTTCCTGCGCACGGTATCCATTTCATTCTGAATCTGCCCTCCGCATGCTTGTGCCCTCTCATACTGATGCCGATCCTGCAATTCGTCAGTTGCCATCTGCTCCATGTCAAGTAGGGCATCCCAGACACGTCTCGCCTCATCTGGATTATCGTTGCCATGCGCGGCGCGTGTGAAGTTCATGGTGCAGGCCGGCAGATTCTCCGTGTCATGGGCCTCAGATCCGTATCTCGGCTTGATTGGGACATCATAGTCCCGATAGTAGTGTTGCCGCCAAACATCATACACCGTCTTCCCATCTGGGTCGTACCGTTTGAGCTTTTCGCACGCGGCGGGAGTTAGAATGAAGCCGAGCCAATCTTGACGTTCCGCGTAGTCGTACGCTTCCACCAGTGCCGGTCCAATCAGCACATCACTTGACTCCACGTAAAGGTCGCCGACCGTTAGACTGCCGCGTAGTGGAATCCTGTGCAGGATCATTCTCTGGAAGAAGAGCCGGCAGGCAAAGTCCATTTTGCAGAAGGAGTCTTTCGAATCGTCCGTCGCAAAAAAGAGGAAGGTATCGGAGAACCATTTCGTCGTAACGTCACGGCCTTGCTTCTTTATTTCCGCCAACGCGTCCAGGTAATCCGCGAGGACAGTGGCAAGCTGATTCCGCTTGACTCTATTCCTGAAGCCAAGCAGATCGAAGTACCCCACCCAATAGGGCTTGTATCCAATGCCGGGGCTCTCCATAACCACCCTTTCATCTGCCATAACGAGATTCGTCGATGGTAATACCTGTCTGCAATGCCGTAAAGCAACATTGTGGAATTGACTGAAGGTCTTTGGCTGTGGTATGTTAGAATCAGCAGGGGCATCTCTGATCTGTCATTGGATGCAAGCCCTTTTGGAGAAACGATGCCATGAGCATTGTGGATGAGATAAAGGAGGATGTTGTTCGGCTTTGCGAACAGCACGGGGTGAAAGAGCTGTACCTCTTTGGCTCTGCGTTGCGCGACGATTTCGGGCCACAGAGTGATGTCGATATGGCCGTGGTGTTTTCACGAGTGGGCATCGCCGGCAGTTTCGATCAGTACTTTGACTTCAAGACCGAGTTAGAGCGGTTGCTTGGACGCCCGGTGGATCTGGTATGTATAGGCAGTGTTCGCAACAGCGTTTTCCGGCGTGAACTCGATGAGACCAAGAGGCTCATCTATGCGGCATGATTCAGGATCTTGTAGAGAACAAAATGTGTGTTCTCAAATGCGACATCCTGTGTCTGTCCTGATCTCGCTTGTCAGGGGATCTTGGAGACCCTAACTGAATGACCGTCTGACAAGGGTTGCCGGCCCATGTCATTCCTGCGAAAGCAGGAATCCACCTGCGCCGCGGCGTTCCTGGCCCCCTGCTTTCGCAGGGGTGACAAAGGCCCACTCGCGGCTCGCCTCGTTAGGGAGTCTTAGGGGCTACGTTTGGCGAAGCTTCTTCGTACAGGGCGGTGATTTCATCCTCGGAGAGGGCGTAGCTGTAGATTCGGACCTCGTCGATCAGGCCGTGCCAGAAGCGGTTGGGACGCTCGCTGTTCTCGCCGATCAGCACGGGCTCGTCGTTGGTGGCGATCCGGCCGGAGGCGGGAGCGGAGGCGTCTAGCTTGCCGTCGATGTAGAGAGCAATCCGTGTGCCGTCATAGACTCCCACCGCGTGGTGCCATCGGTCGTCGTCCACCTTCGTGCGGCCGCGCGTCGCGCCCCACTCGTCGGCCGTCTTCAGGCCGAAGCAGGCGAAGAGCAGGCTGTTTGTGCCGCGGTTCTTCTGTAGCCGCCACGCTCTGTCGCCTTTTGTAACGAGGGCCTGGGACTCCTTGTCGAATGATGCGATCTTGAACCAGGCGGCGACTGTGATTTGTCCGGTCATGTTGAATTCCGGATTGGCGCCGATCTCCACGTAGTCGCCCTTGCCATCGAACTGCAGTGCGCCGCCGGAGATGCCACTGGTCCACGTGGGGTCGCCGCGAATTTGCCCGGTGTGCCCATGGCCGCTTGCGTCCGTCACTTGCTTTCCGGCCTTGCCGTCAAACCGCCACCAAGCCACGAGGCGGCCCGTATTGAACTGCCAGACTTGCCCAGGGGTGACGGCGTCATCGGCCTGGACTTCATCCACTCGCCAGGAGTATGACGTCTCTCGCGCAAGGGCGGGCAGTTGCGAGCATTGGGGCTCAGTGACGGTTGCCGCGAGGGTTAGTGAGTGCGAGTCCTGGCCGAAGTAGACCTTGTGTTGGACCGCTGCCAGACCAGGCGTCCACCGCAGTTCCAGGCTGGTGAGGGCACAGCCGACCGACCTGTCCGCAGGCTGTGGACCGGTGGCAACCGGTTGCAGATTCAGCGGCGCTGCCTCCAGCTTGGCCAACTCATCGGCCAACACGTCCCGGGTCGTGAGGTCGCCGAGGATGACCTTGTAGCGCCCGTCGTCGAGCTTCCATCGCAGGAGCACCGCGTGAGGCGACTGGGGCGTCACCGTGTCACCGAAGTAGGCCGGCTCCCTCTGCTCACTCGTGAGCATGCTGTGGAGCAGCCACAGGGCCGTGATCGGCATCATCTTCTGCATGAGGGGTCCGGCATTGTCCGGGTCCTGGATGTACGCCATCGCCTCTTCTTTCTTCATGCTCTTGATCTCGGGCAGGTACATGATGTAGGCCTTGAGGACCGGCTCGGTCAGGACTCTGGGGTACTGGCCGTTGAGTTCGACGCACAGCCTGAGTCCTTGGACCGCTGTCTCCTCGCTCATCGCCGGGACCCGGATAGACCCGCCGGCGGCATTGGCATAGCCGTCCGGTATGAGCGGCTGGAACATGGCTGGATCGATGGGCACGTCCCACTGGAAGTCGTGGCTGACACTGTGCACGACCGTGCCGTCGTTCCATTCGATGTTCTCCTCGGACCGCACGGGCAGTCCCGTCGCCACGTCCACCCACAGGCTCACATCCACCCGGCGGGCTCCGCCCTTCGGGTAGTTGGGATCTGTTGTCCGAAATCCCTCCACCCCGGTGCCGTCGAGGGTCGATGCACCCAGACTGGCGTAGTCACAGCTCTGGAGCCGCACGAGCATCTCGCGGGCGTTGGGGATCTCCTCCCGCAGCTTGTCGGCCAGCCGATCATCGAAGTTGAAACGCATGTACGCCTTCTCGTCGTGCTGAATCACGACGGCGGTTCTCTCCTTTGGTACGATGTAGGCTTCCACGGCGACCTCGCCGGTGTCGGCATCGCGGAAGACCGCCTTCGTGCCGTAGTTCCTCGATATCCAGGACGTGGATTTCATCCGTCGGTCCTCGGGACTTGTGTGGGTGATCGTCGCCTCGCAGGTATAGGCGTCGATGCGTTCCAATCGGGCCAGAACGTCGGCCAGGGCCACTCCGGACCCGGTCCCTTGCCACAGCAGGATGGCGACGGCTCCGACGAGCATCACGACCGCCGCCACCGCCAGTCTTGTTCTTGTACTTCTCATAGCGAAACTCCATCTCATCGGCTCCCGTAGAGCCGGCTTGTTCTGTCTGGTTTCGAGGTATGCGGTCTTAATCGCCTCGAACATGGCATCGTCTACTCCGGCGGGTGTTCGCACGCTCGCAGCGCGGAGGTATCGTCTGATCTGCCCCATGGATCTCATAGTGTTTCCTCACCGTTGAGCAGCGACCGCAGCCTTCTCATTCCGTACCGGTATCGGCCTTGCACTGTGTACAGGGAGGCGCTCTGGATTCGGGCGATCTGCCGGAAGCCCAGTCGCGCATCCACTCGCAGCATGACGACTTCCCGCTGCTCCGGCGGCAACTGTGCCAAGGCCTCGCTGACCCGCCGCATCTCCTCGTTCAAAACGGCCCCCTCTTCGGGATCGCTGCCGGGGATTCGCACGACAGCGGGGTCGAGCGACACATCTGTTTCGTGACGACGGCTGGTACGATGCAGGGTCCGAACCCGATTCACCAAGCATGCCGTCAGGTAGCTCTTCAGGCTGCCGTGGATGTCGATCCGCTCGTAGGACTCGACCAGCTTGAGAAACACGTCCTGGACCGCGTCCTCGGATCGGCAGACGTCATCCGTCAGGGCAATCGCCAGCTTGAGCAGATCCACCTTGTACTTGTCGTAGATCCGCCGAAGGGCATCGATACTGCCTCGTCGCAATTTCCAGATGAGCAGCCTATCTTCCAACATCGTGCACGATCGCCCGTGAATTGCGGTTCCCGGCTCTCTTTGCCCTATTAGACTCCAAACCCCGCGGTTTGCGTATAGCGGTCGCAAGAAATCCGGCTCTCGTTCAAACCACGTTCCTTGGATCGATAGGATTCGCACGGAATTTGCCTCCCACCGGGCGGAAAATGGCGCATTGTTTAGGTGGGGAGAGGCTGGGGGGTGATAGATGGGCCAGGTGACGCAGATAGACGTTCAGCCGATGCAAGCGGCCCGCGAGGCACACGCCTTGCACTGGTGGGCAGCGGATTCCCGGACGTTGCGATGGTGTGTTGTGGAGCTCGTGTTGCCGGCGCTGACTGTGGTGGCGATGTCCGTGCTGACTGCCGTCCTGCTCGTGCTGGTTGTCAGCGCGGTGGCGGACATGGAGCTATCCTGGCAGGCTCGCCCGGGGAATCTCGATCCCTGGGCTGCCGCGTGCTTCGGCTCAACGATCCCGTGGAATCGGCAGATGGATGCCGAGTCTGGCGCCGGGATGGGCGAGTTGGTGTGGGACGAAGCCGGCACCGCCGAGCCGTGGCCGGGCTCCCTGGCAGACGATCGACTCGATGTCTCCTGGGCCCGCTGGACGCCGCAGTAGCTACACGACGCTCCCCAGCCTCGCGAAGCGACGGCGCTGGCCCTCGCGGAGCAGGCGCTTGCGGATGCGCAGCGCGCCCGGCGTGATCTCCACCAGCTCGTCCTGCTGGACGTATTCCAGCATGGCCTCGAGACTCATGAGACGCGCCGGGCGAACGCGGGCGGCCTCGTCCTTGTTGGACTGACGCATGTTCGTCAACTGCTTGGCCTTGGCGGCGTTGACGACGATGTCATTGTCCTTGCAGTGCTCGCCGACGACCTGGCCCTCATAGATCGTGTCGCCCGGCTGGACGAAGAAGATGCCTCGATCGTAGAGGGCGTCGAGCGCGTACGCGGTGACCGTGCCGGTCTCGCTCTGGATCAGCACGCCGGCCTGGCGGTCGGGGATCGAGCCGCGCATCGGCTCATATTGTTCAAACGTATGGTGCATGACCGCGCGGCCCTGCGTCGCCGTCAGGAGACGCGCGTTGAGGCCGAACAGGCCGCGGGACGGGATCATGAATTCCATGTGCACGTAGTCGCTGGCGCTGCTTTTGGTGTCCATCCGCATCAGCTCGCTGCGGCGCGTGCCGATCAGGCTCATCACGGCGCTCTGGCAATCGCCGGGACATTCGATGACCAGCCGCTCGATGGGCTCCTGCGGGACGCCGTCGATCTCGTGAATGATCACCTGCGGCTTGCCCACGCACAGCTCGTAGCCCTCGCGGCGCATATTCTCCAGCAGAATCCCCAGGTGCATCAGCCCCCGGCCGGAGACGTTGAACTCGTCGGCCGATTGCCCCGGCTCCATGCGCAGCGCCACGTTCGTTTGGAGCTCCTTCTCCAGCCGGTCGCGGATCTGCAACGACGTGACGTACTTGCCATCCCGGCCTGCAAATGGGCCATTGTTGACCTGGAATGTCATACTCATCGTCGGCTCGTCAATCGCCACGATGGGCAGCGCGCTGGGCGCATCCGGGCAGGCGATCGTGTCGCCGATGTCCACCGGATCGAGACCCGCCACGGCGCAGATGTCCCCGGCCTGGACCTCCGTGGCGCGTCGCTTGGCGAGCCCTTCGAAGTCGTACAGTTGAATGACCTTCTGCTGCGTGTGATGTCCCTCGCGGTCGATCACCGTCACCGGCTGGGCCTGCGTCAGCTTGCCGGCGAAGATCTTGCCGACGGCGACGCGCCCGACGTAGTCGGAATACTCCAGCGTCGTGACGAGCATCTGGAGGGGCTGGTCCGGATCGGCCTTGGGCGCCGGGATGGAATGGATGATCGCCTCGTAGACCGGCTTGAGGTTCCTGTTCGGCTTCGCCATGTCTGTCGTCGCCCAGCCCTCCTTGGCGGAGGCGAAGATCACCGGGAAGTCCAGCGCATCGTCGTTGGCCTCGAGCTCGACGAAGAGGTCGAAGACCTCGTTGACGACGTCGTTGGGCCGCGAGTCCGGTCGGTCCACCTTGTTGACCACGAGGATCGGTTTGAGCTTGTGATGCAGGGCCTTGCTCAGCACGAACCGCGTCTGCGGCATGGGCCCGTCGAAGGCATCGACGACGAGCAGCACGCCGTCGGTCATCTTGAGCACGCGCTCGACCTCGCCGCCGAAATCGGCGTGGCCGGGCGTATCGACGATGTTGATCTTGTACTCCCGACCGCCCCGGCCGGTGTAATGGATTGCGCAGTTCTTGCTGAGGATGGTGATGCCTCGCTCGCGTTCAAGCGGGTTGGAGTCCATAATCAGGTGGTGCTGCTCGCCGGCCAGCTTGTCCAGCTCTTCCGTGCGGAACGAGCCGGACTGGTAGAGGAGCTGGTCCACCAGCGTCGTCTTGCCGTGATCGACGTGGGCGATGATCGCCACGTTGCGTACATTCTCTGCGTACATATTCCTACTTATCCGGGGAGCGGTGAATCCTGCAACCGCGCACACGCTATACAGGATGCGGCGTTGCCTTGTTCACCTGCCTTGAGGGGCCGCAAATCCCCAACCGATTCGTAACCTACCCACAAACCCTGCATTCTACCAGACTGCCCACCCCAATGCAATCCCCGGCTTGCCACGACCAGACCCACACCGCCAATTGGCTTTGTTTCACACCATCGCTGCGTCGATCATAACTCCTTTCCTGTGAAGTACTTAGCATCAGTTCCGCCGGCGCGAATTGGCTTTGTTTGACGCCTGCGTCAAAAGTCGGGACATTGCAAGAAGATGTGATAAGTGTTTATTTTGTATGGATTTATGTTAC
>JAFGJR010000069.1 GCA_016928975.1 Sedimentisphaerales bacterium
AAAGCCCATGTGTGCATCCGCGCCTTGCGGCGCTTCGCCGCCAACCGCTGGGCCGGTATGAAATTCACGTCGCTCATTCGCCGGTCCTTCCAAATCGCGCCAGGCCAACCGCCAGCGTCATGGCCGGGTTGCCTGCCTTGGACAGCAGTTCCACCGGGCTGGTCACGACGTCACTGGGCGCGGCCGACCGGACATCAATCCCAAGCCGGGCCTGAACATATGAGGGAAGCTGAGGGACCGCCGCACCGCCGCCAATCAGCAGCAGTCGTTTCACCCCTTCTCCGGGGAACTGATGATTCACGTAGGAGAACGGCGCCCTCAGCTCGTCCAGCAACTTGTCAAAGTGATTTCGAAGGTGCTTGTGGACGGCGTCAAGGGTGGCGTGATCGATCCCCTCGATGGGCTGATCGACGGTCAGCCCCACGGTGTTGGCGACCTGCTGCGCGGCTTCGACAGTGATGCCGAAGACTTCGGCCAGCTTGCCGGTCAGCTCAGCGGTGGAGATCCCCTCCAGGAGCCGCTCGTACAGGAGCGAGCGGCCGCACACAAACTGCACGCTCGTCGATCGCCAGCCGACATCCGCGATCGCCGTGATCTGGGGAGCGGGCAACAACAGCGGCTCGCATGCACGTCCCACCGCCGCGCCGCGCACGTCCAGCGCCACCACGTCGAATCCTTCCGCCTCGAAGATGTCCACAATGTCGCCGGCCGCCTCGTGAGGACATCCGATCGCGAGGGTCCGCGTCATCGGCTTGGTCCCATCCGGCGTCCGCCATTCCCAGTACACCATCTCGAAGGAATCCGGCGCCACGTTGTTCAGACGCGACAGCTCCATCCGCACGATCTGCCCGATGGGAGCGCCAGCGACCTTGGACGGCAGCTCCAGGGCCGCTCGCATCAACCGCTCGTCCGGAGCAGCGACCACGATCTTCCTGCCGGTGAAGCCCTGTCGCTTGAGCACTCGTCGAAGCGCCGCGGCGTCGGCTCTGGAGAGATCCTTCTCCAGCTCCGGCCGCGGCAGCAAGGACAGAGCACATATGCGGCTTCCACCCTCGGACCACGTCAGTTGCGCCGCCTTGATGGTCCGCCGGCCGACGTCCACGCCTATGACCGTTCGTGATGGACGGATGATTCGCATAATCCTTCGCCTATGTCTGTGCCTGTGTCATCGCGGTCAGATCGAACAGAGGCAGGAACATGCAGACCGCGATCAGCCCGACCAGGATGCCCATGCCGATCAGAATCACCGGTTCGATGATGCTGGTCAGGGACCGAACGATCACATCGTTTTCCTCATCGAGGAAGTTGGAGACGTTGAGCAGGAGTCGGTCAATCTCGCCGCTCTGCTCGCCGCTGCGGATGGCCTCGTAGATCGACGGGCTGAACAACGAGGTATCGGCAAACGCCTGGCTCATCGGCTCGCCCCGGGCCACATACTCCTCCGCCTCCACGATCAGCTCCTGATACAGGACGTTCCCGGCGGCGCTCCGCACCAGCCGCAGGGCGTCCAGCACCGGGATCTTGGCCTCCAGAAGCATGCCGAGAAGAGAGATGATCCGCGCACTCGACAGGCTCCGGGCAACGCCGCCGATGTACGGCAGGCGCAGGACCGCCACGTCCCGCAGGCGCTGGCCCCTGGGCGTCCGCAGGTAGGAAACCAGGCCGAAGATCGCCCCGCCCACCAGCAGGCCGAGCAACCACCAGAAGTGGCGAAACACTTCGCTGATCTTCAGCAGCGCCGCCGTGCTGGAGGGCAATGGCACGCCCATCGTCGTGAACAGCGTCGAGAACCGCGGCACGACGAAGATCAACAGCAGGACAAAGATGCTGAAGCCCAGCGTCACGAGCATGCAGGGATAGATCGTCGCGCCCACGATGGAGTTACGGACCTTCAGTTGTTTCTGCTTGAGCACGGCCAGGCGATCGAAGATCTCCGGCAAGCGCCCGCTGGATTCGCCGACGGCGATCAGGCTGCGGTAGACCGGATCGAAGTAGTCATCGTGACCCTGCATGGCGTCGGACAGCGAGGTCCCTTCCTCCACGCGTGTCCGCAAATCGTCGATCACTTGCCGCCAGGGTCCGGGCCGGGCCTGGCGCGCCATCGCGTGCAGTGCGTCGACGAGCCGCGTTCCCGAGGAGAGCAGCACGTGAAGCTGACGCGAGAGCATCGCGATGTTCTTGAGCTTCTGACCACGGGGGACATATCGTTGCCGATGGCCCGAGGGACTCTTCGCCGCTGCCGCCCTCTGCTCGGTCACCTCGGCCACGTACAGGCCCCTGCGGCGCAAGGCCTCCGTCGCCGTCATCGTGTCATCCGCCTCAATGACGCCTGTGGCGGCCTTGCCGGCTCCATCGAATGCCTTGTAGGCCAGTTTCATGCGACCTCCGCAGCTACAGTGGCGGCGGGCGAAGCGGGCGCATCGACGTTCGTGTCCTCGCTGTGCGTGGCGGCAAGGACCTCCTCCAGGCACGTCTTGCCGTCCAGGGCAAGCAGGACTCCCTCCTCCCGAAGCGTCAGCACGCCCTTCCGTCGAACGGCGTCGCGAAGCTCGTGCGTGGGAGCCGCCCGGTGGATCAGCTTGCGCAGCTCATGGGTCACTTCCATGACCGCGTAGATGCCCGCCCGGCCGCGAAAGCCCGAGTTATGACACTCCTTGCAGCCGGCCCCCTTGCGGAAGGGGCGTCCCGGCTTGTCGGCCAGACCGGCGTCCCGCAGCACGTTCACCGCCGGGATGTATTTGGCGGCGCAGCTCGGACACACCGTCCGGGCCAATCGCTGCGCGACCACGCCGTTGATCGCGCTCGACAGCAGGTACGGCTCGATCCCCATATCCAGCAGACGCGCCACCGCACCGGGCGCATCGTTCGTGTGCAGCGTCGCCAGCACGAGGTGACCCGTCAGCGCCGCCTGCACCGCCACACGCGCCGTCTCCTCGTCCCGAATTTCGCCCACCATGATGATATCCGGGTCTTGCCTCAGGATGCTTCGCAACGCCCGGGCGAACGTCATGCCGATCGCCTCGTGGACCTGGATCTGGTTGACCATGTCGAGCTGGTACTCCACCGGGTCCTCCACGGTCATCACGTTGACCTCGGGGCTGCGGATCAGGTCCAGCGCCGAGTACAACGTCGTGGTCTTGCCGCTGCCGGTCGGTCCGGTCACCAGGACCAGGCCATAGGGCTGGTTCAGCATCCGCTCAAACGCCTGAAGCGTCTCGCGCCGGAAGCCCAGCTCCTCCAGCCGCAACTTCAGGTTCGATTTATCCAGAATTCGGATGACGATCTTCTCCCCGAGCAGCGTCGGCATGCTCGAGACACGAAGATCGATGTCGCGCCCTTCCGCCACGATCCGCACGCGCCCCTCCTGCGGCAGACGCTTCTCCGCAATGTCCATCCGGCCGATGACTTTGACGCGCGACACGACGGAGGCGTGCAGGCCCGTCGGCGGCTTCATCAGGTCCCGCAGCACTCCGTCGATGCGGTAGCGGACTCGCGTCCCCTGCCGGTCCGGCTCGATGTGGATGTCGCTGGCGCCGTCCTTGATCGCCGTCAACAGCGCCACGTTCACCAGGTTGATGATCGGGCTGCCCTCCACCATCCGGTCCAGGTCGGTGGCCGGCCCGTCATCCACGGATTCTCTCTCCACGACCTGCACCTCGCTCTCATTCAGCGAGGCCAGGAACGAGTGCACGTCCGTGTTGCCCGAGGCGTACTTCTTGACGTACTCGACGATGTTCGCGCGGGAGGCCAGGACCGGGCGAATCTTGCAGCCGGTCAACTGACGCAGCCGGTCGATCCTCGGCAACGACTGCGGCTCCGCCATCGCCACGGTGAGCGTGTCGTGCACCTTGAACATCGGAATGGCCTCGAGCCGCTCGGCCTCCTCCGCACCGACCATCCCCAGAAGCGCAAAGTCCACGAGCCCGTGGCGCAACTGGCAGAACGGCACGCCAAGCTGACCCGCCAGGTGCTCAAGCATGCGCGAGCCGTCCACGATGCCCTGCTCGACGAGCATCTCGCCGAGGAGCCCGCCGCTGGTCCGCTGATCGAGCAGAATGCGGTCGAGCTGCTCCTGCGTGATGACGCCCTGCGCGACGAGGGATTCGCCAAACCGGGATTCGGCCACAGGTGCCGTCACAAGAAGCTCCTCACTGCTGAGTTGGCGTCGTCGAAGTGCTCGAACTGGGGCGCCAGGCCCGTCAGTTCGATCACTTGCCGGACCGTCTGATTGGCGGCGTAGACTTTCAGGCCCTTGCCGCCCTGGGCCAGCTCCGCCGCTACATCCGCCAGCGACTCCAGGCCGCCGCTGTCGACGTACGGCACGGCCGATGCGTCGATCACGACGCGACCCAGGTTCTCCCGAATCAGCTCGCGGACGCGCGTCCTGAACGGCTCGGCTTCAGCCCCGGTCAGCGGACCCATCGGCCGCACAATCATGACGGCCCCACGTTGTTGTGTCAGCAATTCCATATCAGGCGCCTTCCTCGATGACCGGCAGCACCAATGTGAACGTGCTGCCCTTGCCCGGCTCGGATTCCAGGGTGATGTCGCCGCCGTGGAGTCTGGCCACGTCGCGTGCAATCGCCAGGCCCAGGCCCGAACCTTTGACGTGGGTCGCCAGCGGGTTGTTGCAGCGGTAGAACTTCTCGAAGACCCGCTCGTGCTCCTCGGCGCTGATTCCGATCCCCGTATCGCTGACGGCCACGCTGAGCCGCCCCTTCTCCACCGTTGCGGCGACCACCACCCGGCCACCTTCCAGGGTGTACTTCAACGCGTTGCCCAGAAGATTGTGCAGTACCAGGGACATCTTATCGCGGTCCGCTTGCAGTATGGGGAGCTTGGGTGGCAGCTCGAACTCCAGAGCGATCTTCCGGTCCCTTGCCTGCGGCTCGTGATCCGACTTGAGCTGCTGGAGCAACTGATCCACGTGCACGTCGTCGGCCCGCAGCTCGAAGCAGCCGGCCTCGATCTGGGAGGCGGAGAGAATCTCGGACACGGTCCGCTCCAGCCGTTGCGTCTCCTCGTTGATCACGTTGAGGTTCGTGCCGGTGGACGCCGGGTCCTGGTGGCAGCGCTCCAGCGTATCCTCCACGAGCAGGCGGACATTCGTCAGAGGCGTTCGCAGCTCGTGCGCCGCCTTGGCCAGGAAACTATTCATCGCCGCCTCCGCCACCTTCTGCTGGGTGATGTCCTCGATGGCGGCCAGTCCGAGGCGCGAGTCTTCGCGCCGGACCGGACAGATTGTGTATTTCAACACGCCCTTGGTTATGGACCCGCCCTGCTCGGCGGTAATGACCGCGCGCTTGGAGGCGGGATTGGCGACCACGTCGCGCACGACGTCGAGCACTCGTTGATCGCTGACGAGGCTGGAGATGTCCGCGCGCAGCATCTGGGCCCGCTCCTTCTGCAACAGGACCGCCGCGGCGCCGTTGACGTGCTCCACCTGCATCCGATCGTTCACCAGGACCAGCCCGTACGGGACGGCGTCGAAGGCCGACGACAGCGCGTCCGACGCGCCCGATTTCTCGCGCACCGCCTCCTTGACATGCTGGATGGCCGTGCTGACCTGCAGGTTCTGCTTCTCTCCGAGCAGCTTGTTCCAGGCCACGGCCTCAGCACCCAGGTTCGGGTCCAGCTCCAGCGTCGAGAGATCCGCGTGCTCACCGGTCGCGGCCAGCAGGATCTCCTGAATGGCCCCGATCGCCTTGAGCCGGAAGCGAGCGTGACGGTGGACGAGCAGCATGCTGGCCAGCGCCAGGCAGGCAATGGCCATCTGGGCCGTCTGGGGCGTCACGCCGCCCTCCGCTTCGTTGCCAATAGACCCGGCAAGCGCCAGGGTGGCGCTTCCCCGGCTGGTCACGATCAGGGGGAACGTGAGGGTCGCTACCTTCTTCTTGACCTGCTCCGTAGGCCGCAGGACCTCATCCGGCCAGGAAGCCGGCAGATGAAGGGCCGTGATCCCCGCGGGGTCGGCATCGGCCAGCACGCCACCGCCGGGCAGCACGATGCGGCAGAACTTCAGCTTGTGCTCCGTACCGGCCTCGACGATAACACGCCGGAGCATCGAGATCTCATCGGCGGCCATCAACGCTTCCGCCGCCCTCGACAGCACGTTTCCCACCGCTTTGAGCCGTTGCACTCCCGCCTTCTGTCGCACGTCTCTCTGGAACGTGATGTTGTTCCACACCGAGGCGATCAGACTGAGCATGAACACAACGACGACGGCGAAGATAAGTACGGCAAACCAGGAGTCACCGCGCAGCAACTCTCTGCGTGCCGCCGACACCCGTCTCACCACAGGCCTATTCGCTTGCATCGGGCACTCCTCACGTCTGTCCGGACGCCGCGCGTGCGTGTTGCATTGCGCTGCCGCACGGCGCAGGAGCCAGACGATGAATCCATTTCCTTTCTTTCGGCCGTTCCCGACGCGACTTTAGGCATTCCGCGACCACCCGCCTCCATCCTTCGTAGAGACGCAAGATCTTGCGTCTGTACCGGGACCCACACAAGGACCTATAAGAGAGTCGCCATGACTGTGGGATTGACAGGACCCGGCGCATGGTGTGCAATGTCGGTGAATCGCCTCGCACGGTCCGCAACCGTAGGAGCCGGGCGGCGGGAGGCCCGCTGAACCCGTAAGGAGTCGCGAATATGAGAAGCGCTTTCGTTAGCCGGCTGCCCATCCGGGTGATTCTGTTGTCGATGTCCCTTGCCTCGTTTGCCCTTGCGGACACGCCCGATATCGATCTGATTCTCCATAATGGGAGAATCGTAACAGTCGACGCCCAATTCTCCGTCGTGCATGCGATGGCGATCCGGGGCGACCGCATTGCGGCGGTCGGCGGCAACGAGGAAATCCTGCGTTTGAAGACGGGCCGGACGGAATTGTTGGACCTCGAGGGCAGGATGGTCCTGCCCGGCCTGATTGACAGCCACCTCCACGCCTGCGATGCCTCCATGACGGAGTTCGACCATCCGATCCCGCAGATGGATTCCGTCACGGACGTTCTCGACTACTTCAAGGCCCGGGCCGAGGTCCTTGAAGATGGCCAGTGGATCGTCCTGCAGCAGGTTTTTATCACCCGTCTTCGCGAGCAGCGTTATCCGACGCGACAGGAGCTGGATTCAGCGGCTCCGCAGAATCCTGCGGTCTTTCGCACCGGGCCCGACGCTTCGCTCAATACGTTGGCCATGAAGCTCAGCCGAATTGACAAGGACTTTCACGTCACCGACGGCGGTCCCGGCTACGCGGAGAAGGACCCACAGACGGGCCAGCCTACCGGCATCCTGCGCGGCTGCAACCGCTATATCGCCAACCGTCCATCGGACAAAACACCTACGGAGCAGGACCGCTACGACAGGTTGCTGACGCTGCTGAAGGACTACAGCTCGGTCGGCATCACGGGCATCTGTGAGGGCGATGCCGGCGAGGAGGATTTGCGCCTGTACCGCAGGATGCTCGACAACGGCGATCTGCCCGTGCGCGTCGCGGCTCAATACCACGTCGATACCATCGGTCCGATGGAAGAGATTCAGGACAACATTCGCAAAGTCGCCCGGCATCCTCTGCGCCGGGGCGGCCCCATGCTCCGTGTGATCGGCATCAAGAACTACCTGGACGGCGGCATGCTCACCGGCAGCGCCTACATGCGAAAGCCCTGGGGCGTCAGCAAGATCTACGCCATTGACGACCCGAACTATCGCGGCGTCCTGTTCATTCCGAGGGACCGGCTCGGGCCCATCGTGCGAACCGCCACGGAGTGCGGGCTGCAATACACCGCCCACACCGTCGGCGACGGCGCCGTGCACGCCCTGCTCGACGTCTACGACCAGATCGACCGGACCACGCCGATCAAAGACCTGCGCCATTGCATCACCCACTGCAATTTCATGAGCCCGGAATCCGTCGAAAAGGTCGCCAAGCTCGGCGTGATCCCGTTGGTGCAGCCCGCGTGGCTGTACCTCGATGCGCGGACTCTGAGCATGCACTTCGGGTATGATCGGCTCCGCTACTTCCAGCCGCTGCGAAGCATCTTTGCGGCCGGCGGCATTGCGGCCGGCGGATCCGACCACATGCAGAAAGTCGGCTCGCTTCGCTCCAACAATCCCTACAACCCGTTCCTCGCCATGGAGACCGCCATCACACGCAAGGCCAAATGGTACGATGGGCGATTGCATCCGGAGGAGGCGATCAGCCGCGAGCAGGCCATCCGGTTCTACACGATCTGCTGCGCCCGCACCCTGTTTCAGGATGAGTTCACCGGCTCGCTCGAACCGCCCAAGCGCGCCGACTTCATCGTCCTGGACACCGACCTGCTCACCTGCCCCGAAGAGGCAATCAAGGACACCCAGGTCCTGCGAACCTATCTCGACGGCCGGCTGGTCTTCAAACGCTGAGACGAACGATGGTCCAGATTCGCGCAGGCACTGAGGTGGACATCGATGATCTGCTCGTGATCGAGGACGAGTGTTTCAGCGTCTATTACTACGGCCAGGACAAGTTCGGCGTCGAGGAGTTCCTGTACTACCTGTACGGGCCTCATTGCGTTCTCCTGGTCGCCGCATGGGATGAGCGCGTGGTGGGCTACACCGCCTGCGTCGTGCGTCCCCGGGCCGGATCGCTCGCACACGTCGACAGCATCGGCGTGTTGCCGAAGCACCAAAACCAGGGAATCGGCCATCGACTCCTGCAAGAGCTGATCCAGAAGGCCCGACAACAACGCTGCAAGGGCCTTGCCCTCGAAGTCGCTGTGCCCAACGAGGCCGGCATCGCGTTCTTCAAGAGCCACGGATTTCGCGAGGTCCGCAAGCTGCCTGGCTACTACGGCCGCAACCTCGACGGCCTCCTCATGACCGCGGAGATCTGGGCCCCCTATTTCTGATCGGCGCTGCTGAGATGCCAATCGATGCCGTGAAGCCCATGCCAGTGCGGCTCACCGCCGTCGAAGGTGAACGTGAACGGCAGATCGCCCTCCAGTCTCGCGCCATTCTTCAGTGTCAGCTTGTAAGGCACGGTGGGAAGGTTCTTCATTCCGTTGATCTGGTCCGGATTGAGGAAGACCTGGCCGAGCTCCACGTTGACGATCGGATTGTCCTTGAACGTGGTGCACATCCACCTGACAAGGACATCGAACCAGTGATGAGTCTGGTAATATCCCACGATGGGGAACTCGCTCCAGTGCACGCCTTTGTCAAGATAGTGCCCGTACTCCGCGGTCCTGATCTTCTCGAACAGTCGCTGTGCGGCCAGGTGAACCTCCGGGGCGCACTGCATTGCGTGAATGTGTTTGTCCTGAACGATCTGTTGCTTATTCAGGCCACCCTTGAGTGTAATGTCGCCCACGTCCCGGGTCTGACCGGGTCGGAGCTCAAGCGGCTCCGCAATCACGTGCTCGAAACGGATAGAACCCATCTCGACAGACAATATCGTAAATCCCGGCGTGAGCCGGTCCAGATGGAAACGGCCCTCGGCGTCGGTCCGAATGCGCCGCTCCCCTTGCACGCCATCGGCGAAGGTCAGCGTACAGCGGGCCTCTTTCTCGGTCAGAGCCATGCCCTTGTCATCCACGATCCGCCCCTGAATTCGTGCACAAGGCAGCATGACGATGCGCAGACCGTCGAGAATCTGCCCCGGCGTTGGACACACCTTCTCGGCGGCCTCTGCGACGAGTATCGCTGAACGACCCGAATGGTCAAACCCACGGACGTATTGCACTTCATCCGGGTACAGGTAGAGGACGGCCCAACCTTCGTTGTCCGAATCAGAAGCGAAAGGCTACCCCGAGGGTGGCGCCATCCTCGGTGGGGACGACGGTGAGATCGACGTGACCGTCTTCGGGCAGGTTCATGAAGGCATCGTGGATGAAGGCGGTGAGAAAGTAGCCGAGGGCGGCGCCGACGAGCACGTCCGAGGGGTAGTGCTTGCCCGCCTCCACGCGAGCCCAGCCGACTCCCGCCGCGAGCACCGTGTTGGCGACATCGAGCACGCCCCTGACGGGCTCCAGGCCGTCAATAGACTTGAAGTTCCGGTTGGCCAGGGTCACACCGGAGAATGCAGCCGAGGTGTGGCCCGAAGGAAAGCTGCTATCGTTGGCCCCGTTCGGACGTTCACGGGCGGCCGCGTCCTTGAGCAGCTCCGTCACGCCGCCCGTAACCCCCATCCCCGCGAGCTCGACCGCATAGCCTTTCGCTTTCGCGGGCAGCCATTGCCCGGGCGTGTCGCCGCTGGGGGTCGCGAGCGGCGCGAGGACAGACTCCAGAAGAAGTGCATTGCGGAGGTAGTCGCTTGCGTCCTGGGCCCCGGCTTCGGACCCGAAGATCGGCGTGTGCTCCCTCGCCCAGTCGGAGACACGCCGGTCGAGGCCGTCGATTTGGAACACCAGCGCGCCGGCCAGCGGCACGAGGGTCGAAGGACTGAACAAGGCGTCACGTGCCGCATGAAGAACCCGCTCGCCGTCGATCGGCCAAATGGCGTCCTGTCCCCATCCCCGACCATTTGCCAACGTTCCGCAGCCGGCGGTGAGTGACAAGGCCAATGCCAGTACAGGCAGGACGGCGCGCAGGTGAGTGACGAGGCTGTAGGCTGGAGGCTGGAGACTGTAGACATCTCCGGCCTCCGGTCTCCAGTCTCCGGGCTCTCTTCTGCGGTTGCTTGTCGTCGTTGGCGATTCTCGTGACACGTTCATTCCCACCTGTGGCGCTTGATGCCGGCGATGATCTTCTGGGCGCATCGCAGGGCGGCCAGGCCCTCTTCGGCGCTGACCTCGGGGGTAAAGGAGCGATCCCGGACGGCACGGAGAAACGCCTCCTGCTCCAGGCGCACGGGTTCCTTGTCGTCGATCTGGAGCGGCTCGATGTGCAACAGGTCCGGCCAGTTCACGTTCGTCAGGTCCAGCTCGCCACTGTCCCGTTGCTCTTTGATCCACTCGACGACGTTGACGTTCGGATCGGTTTTGACGATGATGCCGCTCTTTTTGAGGTAGTCGACGCTCAGGTACGCCTGGCGGGAGAAGACGTGGACGCGCCGCTCGGTCTTGAGGGCCAGGCGCGACGCCGTCAGGTTCGCGATGCAGCCGTTGTCGAAGACGATCCTCGCGTTGCAGATATCCTCGGGGCCTTCTATGACGCTGACGCCCACGGCGTCCACCCGCTTGATCTTGCTGGCCGCCAGGGACAGCACTATGTCGATATCGTGGATCATGATATCCAGCACGACCCCGACGTCGGTGGAGCGGAACGGATAAGGGCTCACGCGATGGGCCTCGATGAACTTCGGCTCGATCTGAAGTCGCTTCATCGCCTGCACGACCGGATTGCACCGCTCGGAGTGACCGACGGCGACGACGGTGTCGTACCGCCGTGCAAGGGATACGATCTTGCGGCCCTCCCGCACGCTTGAGGCGAGCGGTTTCTCGATCAGAACGGGGATGTGCTGCCGCAGGAAGATCTTCGCCAGTCTCAGGTGCGTCACCGTCGGCGTAGAGATCGTCACGGCGTCCACTTTGTCGAGGATCTGCTCGCAGTCGGTGCAGGCAAGGCAGTTGTACTTGCCGGCCAGGTCTTCGGCCTTGCGTGCATCCGTGTCCACGACCGCGACCATCTCGCTGTCCGCCAACTGACTGTACACCTTGGCGTGGATCGACCCCATTTTCCCTGCGCCGACGATTGCGGTTCGAATCTTGCCGTTGCTCATGGAATCCTCACGACTGCGGTCACCCTTTGCGAAGGGTCTCCAGGTACCGGCCGAACCGGTGCTGGTGGCTGTTGAAGATCGAGTTGATCATATCCCGCACGTTCTCGTCGAGCCCGTCCTGCCCGGCCAGCTCCTTCGCGTTGGCCAGCAGGGTGCTCCCGCGGCAGTAGAGCTTCCTGTAGGCCTGGAAAATGTGCAGTTGTTGCTCCTTGCTCAATCCCGCACGGAGCAGTCCGCGCTTGTTCACGCCGCGAACCTTCACCGGATAGTGCCCGCTGGCAATCACGAACGGCGGCACGTCGTGGGTGACCCCGGCCAGGCCGGCAATGAAGGCCCAGCGCCCCACCGTGACGAACTGGTGCGCCCCCGATACGCCCGCAAACCAGGCGCCCGTGCCGATCTGGACGTGTCCGGCGATCTGCACAAGATTGCTCAGGACCACCTTGTCGCCGATGACGCAGTCGTGGCCGACATGGGACCCGACCATGAAGAGAATCTCGCTGCCGATCCGGGTCGTGCCGCCTTCGTACCTGCTCGGATGGATCGTCACGTTCTCGCGGATCACGTTGCGGTCGCCGATCACCAGGCCCCCCAGCGAAGTCTCCGGAGTCAGGCCGAGCACCTGTGGACAGTAGCCGATCGTGCAGGTCGGATACAGTTGATTGCCGCAGCCGATCTTCACTCCGTTGGCCACGACGACGTGGCTGTACAGGACCGTGCCGGCCCCGATGGAGACGTTGTCTCCGATCACGCTGTAAGGCCCGATGACCACATCCTCATCCAACTGCACATTCTTGCCAAGAACCGCTGTGGAATGCACTGTCGCCATCTTTAGGGTTCCTGCACCTCAATAAAAACGGAAGTAGACGTTCCGCCTATGACTTCTCATCATCGAGAAGCATGAATTTGATTTCGGCCTCCGCCACAATGGCGTCGCCGACCATCGCCTGGCATTTGCAGTGGGCGGTCCTGCGTCGCAGCCGCACGGTCTCGGCGATGAGAACCAACTGGTCGCCCGGCACGACCGCCTTCCGCAGTTTCACGCCATCCATGCTCAGCAGCACGGCGAGCTTGCCGGTGTGCTCGAGCCGCTGGGCAAACAGCAAACCGGAAACCTGGGCCATGGCCTCGACGATCAGCACGCCGGGCATGATCGGGGTCCCCGGGAAATGACCCTGAAAGAATCCCTCGTTGAATGTCACGTTCTTGATGCCCTTGATCCGCGTGTCGCCTTCCACCTCGATGATCTTGTCCACGAGCAGAAACGGATAGCGATGAGGCAGGATCTTCTGAATCCGCCGGATGTCGAGCACGGCGTCGGTCCCGGACTTCTCCACGCGCTCCTGCTGCTGGATCACCTCGTAGAGCTGACGTGCAAGCTGCTGGTTCAGGGCGTGGCCACTCTTATACGCCACGATCCTCCCGACGATGGGACGGCCCACCAACGTGAGGTCGCCGATCAAATCGACGATCTTGTGCCGGACACATTCATTGGGGAAGCGGTAGCTGTTCTTGATCGGCCCATCCGAGTCGATCACCAGGATGTCATGCGGACCGACGTGCGCGCCGATGCCCCGGGCCTGGAACTGCCGGGCTTCGCCCTCCAGCAGGAAGCTGCGAGCCGGGGCCATGTTCTTCTCGAAGCTCTCCGGCGTGAGTCGGTAGCTGTAGATCTGCCGGCCGATCGCCGTGCCGCTGTAGTCCAGATCGTAGGTGATATGCAGGCCGCCGTCGCTGTGGGGCAGGGCATAGATCGTGGCGTCGCCCGCACTGATGGTGATGGGCTTCTTGATCGTGAATTCCTTCTGCGGATTCTGCTGCTCGATCACCTCGGCCTGCTTGAGCACGTTGACGTACTCGGCGCTGCTGCAATCGGGGGCGGGCAATTCGGGCCCTTCCACCTCCACGATGATGTTGTCGATTTCCATCGCCCGGATGGCCGCGAGGCAATGCTCGACGGTTTCGATGCTGATGTCGCCCTTCTTGACGCTGGTGCGGCGGCTGCGCTCGGCGATATTGGGGGCAATGGCAGGGATGCGCACGGCGCCGGCCACGTCGGTCCGCACGAAAACAATGCCCGTGTCCTCCGGCGCGGAACGGAACACGACCCTGCTCTGCTCCCCTCCGAACAATCCGACGCCGTCGAGCTTACCCTCACTCTTTATGGTCTTTTGGAGCTTCAAACCTCTCCACCTTGGCAGTCAGTTGCTTCACCTGATGCGCCAGTCTCGGCAGGCGCAGGACATGCGCGATGATCCGGGTCGCCTTCTTGATGTCCAAGGCGGGCGACCAAGCCAGCTTCTGTCCCGCCCCGACGCTGCTCATCACGCCTGCCTGTGCCCCGACCATCGTGCCGGTCCCGATCTCAATGTTGTCTGCCAGACCGACCTGTCCGGCGAGCACTACGCCATCACCCAGGCGGCAACTGCCGGCGACCCCCACCTGGGCGGCGATCAGGCAGCACTTGCCGATCACGACGTTGTGCGCGATCTGCACCAAGTTGTCGATCTTCGTACCTACCCCAATTATGGTATTGCCAAATTTCGCCCTGTCAACGCAACAGTTGGCGCCAATCTCGACGAAGTCCTCGATCACGACGCCACCGTTGTGGGGGATGAGGGTATGAGCGCCCTTGATGAAAGCGTATCCGAAACCGACCGAACCGATCGTGCTGTTGGCCTGGATGATCACGTGATCGCCCAAGCGGCAGCCGTGGTAGATCACCACATTGCTGTCGAGACGGCACTCCGCTCCGATCGTGGTGTCTTCGCCGATTCTGCAGCCACTGGCGATCACCGAGTTCGGTCCGATCTGTACGCCATCGTCGATGACCACGTGGGGTCCGATACTGACGCCCCGGCCCAGACTCACTCCGGCTCCAACCTGTGCGGAGGGGTCCACTCCCTCCGCCGCAGGCTTGTACCTGTGGGCGAGTTGCCCCAGGGCCCCGATCAGGGCCGCGTTGACATCCTCGACCACCAATTGTGGCCTGGCCAGGCCCTCAATCGGACGAGTGACGATGACCGCCGCGGCCGCGCATTTGACGGCCGCCGCCTCGTACTTCGCCTCCGTCACGAAGGTCACGTCGCCCTCGCCGGCGGCATCGGCCGGCATGATTGCAGCGACCTCCCGGTCGGCGCCGCCGGAGTCGCCGATCAGTCGCGCATCCAGCCGTCGGGCCAATTCTCGAACTGTCAGTCCCATCGCAATCCCGAAACAGGTCTCCGTCGTGTTCCCAGTGTCGCTACTTCGAAGGCTGTGCGCCGCCTGCCGCATCCAGCCGAGTGGCGACTTCCTGAGTCAGATCCACGCACCCGTCCGCGTAAAGCACCTTGTGCGTGCTGAACGTCAGCCTTAGCTCCTCACTCGAGATGGGAAACTCCGGTTCGGTCCGCTCGAACACGATCGTCAGGCCCTTCTCCTTGGCGAGCGCCTGGACGATCTTCAGAGTGTCCTGATACAGAGCCTCCATCCCATTCTTCTCTTCGAGCAGCAACTGCTGCTTGAGATACTCACGCTGGCTGTCCAGATCCGCTCGTTTCTTGAGAATCGTCTGGAGTTGCTTCATGTAGTCGGGGGTACCCTCCTTGAGGGCCTTGAGGCCGGCTTCCTCCGCGTCGGCGTCTCTGGCCATGTCGTCCAACTGGGCCTTACCGCGGCTCTGGACCTGCAAGAGCTGGGATCGATGAAAGGCAAGTCGTTTGGACGTGTTGAAGGCGGCGCGAATGCTGACCACGCCGATCTTCGGCGTCCCGGAGGCCGGCTCGGAAGCGGCGTAGCCATGCGGGAGTATCGCGAACAGGGCCGCAACGCAGATCAGAATTGCCACTGTCTTCACTCGAATGCTCATGTCATGCCCTTTCGAATATCCTGTGTGTGTCCCGTTTTCTTCGCCATATCGGGCGCCTTTAGAACATCCCCGGCTGGGAGATGCTGAAGACCTGGGGCTCATCGTCGTCATCCTGGAACAGAGGCCAGCCGAATTCAAACCGCATCGGAATGTTCCCGAAAAGCTGCGGGATCAGGATCTGAAAGCCGGCGCCGATCGACAGGCGGTATTGGCCCGATTCCACCGTGCCGCTGTCGACGAAAAACAGGCCGCCGAAGTTCTCGCCGACCAGAGGGATCACCACCTCCGCATTCGCCAGAAAGATCCAGTCGCTGCCGATCGGGTCTTTGCGCTCGCGGGGAAGGACGTTCCCAGAGGGATCTACCGGCACTCCGCGCGGGCTGATGCCTCGGTACTCGAAGCCGCGGATCCCGTACCGGCTCGATCCACCCGCGTAGTACTTCTCGAACGGCGGCGCGCTTCCGAGGACCGTGCCTGCCAGGACCTTCGCAGCCAGCACCGTCTTGCGATCCAAGACATCGGTGTGCAGTGTGAAGTAGTGAGTGTACGAACCTTCGAGCAGGCCGAAGTCCTCGTCGCCGGTGACCTGTTCGTACCACGCACCGAACTTGTGGCCTTTCGCAGGGTTGAACTGATCGTCCACGGCCGACCGCCCGATTCCAAGCCGCGCGCCATACAGCGCGGTGGAACCCTTGAAATCACGGATCTCCTGCGGGGCATCGTAGTCCAGGTGACCCACTCTCACGTTTTCCGCTCGAAAGCCAATGCTGGGCCGCCATTTCGTGTCCGGCGCCTCGCCCCATAGCCCGAAGTTGTCCAACGGCCACAAGCGATCCAGTCGCCGCTCAAATTCCACCGTACCCTTGAGCCGCTTTTCGTCGTAACTCTCGTAGAACCGTTCCCAGCTTCGGCCGCCCACGCTGAATTCCACCGGTCTGTCGAGCCAATAGGGATCCACGAAGTCGATCCCGTAGGAGCTGTACACCGTTCCCGGCGAGAGATAGACGTGCAACAACTGCCCGGCGCCGCGGAATGCGTCCATGGAGAAGAGCTCGCCCAGACTCTCGGGCCAATCCATGATGTCGAAGTTCTGTTGCCGGTAGTCGAGCCGGCCGATCACGCCGTGATCGGTGCTGACGCCGATGCTCGGGATGATCACACCCGTCATGCCTTCCTCGATGTTCACCTGAACATCCTTTCGGTTCGGGTCCGACTCCGGCGGGTTCACGGGCCGAATGATCGCCTCCTGAGCGGTGGCGCGATACCGCACGTACCTCTCGAGCAACCCACCACCCTCCTTCGGTGCCAGCTTGGCATTGTACAACTCGCCCGGGGTGAAGTGATACTCGTCAAGCACCCGGCGGACCACCTTGTCCCGGGTCCTCTCATTGCCCGTCACCTCGATGCGGCCGATGCGAAACTGCCGGCCTTCCGTGATCCGGAACTCCACGGCGGCCAGGTTGTCCCCCTCCTTCATCGAGAGATTGCGAGTCTCCCTGACGTCGGCATCCACGTATCCCTGCTCGCGATACAGTTGCGCGATGGCCTTGGCGTCTCGCTGGGCGACCGGCCTGCGATAGACCTTGCCTTCGCGCAGCTCGATCCGCTCGCGCAGCTCCTCCCCGGTGTAGTGCGTACTGCCGGAAAACCGAATCTCGCCGATGCGGTACACTGGGCCCTCGTCGATCCGGAAGAGCAGGCGCACCCCGCGCCCATTCGCAGCGAACTGTTGATCCGCCTTGACCTTGACGTTGAGGTAGCCGTGGTCGTAGTAGAAGTCCTCCAGCCGACGTACGTCCTCATCGACGCGGTCTGCCCGGTAGTAGGCCGGTATCACCAGGAACCTCATCTTCTTGGTTTTGACGATCTCCCGGAGGGTCCCGGCTCCAAACGACTTATTGCCAATGAACTTGACCGACTTGATCTGCACGCGGGGCCCTTCCTGGATCGTGTACAGCAGGTAACCTTCCGCCAGGCGATCCTTGTCGAGCGACACCTTCACGTACTTGAAGCCGATCTTGCGGTAGATGTCTTCAATGGTGGTCCGCCCCCCTTCGGCCAGGAACAGGTCGAGGCGGTCGCCCAACTTGAATCCGAGCCGCTCGCGCAGGACCTCATCCCTGTACTTGTGGTTGCCAATGAATTCGATGGACTTGATGATCTCGGCCCGACCAAGCCGGCCGGCCGAGGCCGACGTCCGGGGTGGGCTGGCGGCTGTCCTGTCGGCGGGCGCCTGGGCGGCCGGCGTGTTCTCCTCCGACTCGCGACTGGCAGGCGGGGCCGACGCGGGGCCGGCCGAGGCCGAATCCGAAGCGACGCACATACACGTCCCCCCGATCACTGCCAGGGACGTGAGAAGAACAATGACTGCATCCTGCATGAGATCATCTCAGAACGGCACTGCTTCCTGCTGAACCTGTGCCAGGTTTTCGAATCGAGTGCATTTCTCTCGAAACGCCAGTTTGACCACGTCCGTGGGACCGTTGCGCTGCTTGGCGATGATCACCTCCGCCGTATTGTCTTGCTGGTAGTCGGGCTCGCCGCGATGATAGTAGTCCTCCCGGTGCAACAGCATTACGACGTCCGCGTCCTGCTCGATGCTTCCGCTTTCGCGCAGGTCGCTCATCCGCGGGCGGTGCCCCTCCCGGCCTTCCGGGGCACGGTTGAGCTGGCTGAGCACCACCACCGGGATGTTGAGTTCGCGAGCCAGCGACTTCAGGTACCGTGAAATGGCGGTGATTTCCTGCTGACGCGACTCGATCTTGCTGGTCCCCAGGCCCATCAACTGTAGATAGTCGACGAAGATGGCTTGAATATTACGCGTGGCCTTGAGGCGCCGGGCCTTGGCTCGCAACTCCAGGGGCGTCAGGGCCGACGTATCGTCGATGTAGACCGGGGCCTCCGAGATGATCCCGCAGGCCTCTACGAGCTTCTGGTAATGCTCCGTGCTGAGCATTCCCTTGCGGACGAGCTGGGAATCGACGCCGCTGTAGCTGCACAGGAATCGCTCCGCCAACTGCTGGCGGCCCATCTCCAGCGAGAAGATCGCCAGGGGGATCTTCTCGACGACGCCGATATGTTCCGCCATATTCAACGCCAGGGCTGTTTTGCCCATGCTGGGCCGGCCGGCGATGATGATCATCTCGCCCTTCTGGAGGCCACAGGTCAGATCATTCAACTCGTAGTAGCCCGTCGGCAGACCGGTGACGTGGGTCCCCTCCCGCTTCTCGATCAGCTCGTAGGCTCTTGTGACCAGGTCCTTCAGGGGCTCGGCGGAACCGGTGATTCGCTTGTCCGCCACGGCGAAGATCATCCGCTCGGCCTCGTCGAGCTTCTCGGCGGCGTCGCCGGTCTCGTCATAGGCTGAATTGAGGATATCCGTTGCCGCCGTGATCGTCTCGCGCAGCATCATCTTCTCTCGGACGATCTCGGCATAGTAGGCGACGTTGGCGGAAGAAGGGACGGTCTCGATGACCCGCTGAAGGTATTCCCACCCGCCGATCGAAGCTATCTGGTCGCGCCGCTGGAGCTCGTCGCGCACGAGGAACCCGTCGATTCCCTCGCCGCGGTTCTTCTCGAACAGGGTAATGACTGCATCGAAGATCAACTGATGTTCCGTGTGATAGAATGCGTCCCGGTTCAGCCGCTCGACCACTTCCCCGATGCACCGGGGGTCCACGATCATGGAGCCGAGCACGGCGGCCTCCGCCG